>NZ_VCNH01000001.1 GCF_024355225.1 Roseovarius sp. M141 | reverse complement strand
GGTGGCTCGGGAAAACTGAACATCCGGGATAAGTGGATTTTCCGCGCAACAGCAGCATGATGCTGCAAGCAAGGAGAGAACCATGACAAGACGACCACGCCGGAACCACAGCCCGGCATTCAAGGCGAAAGTGGCTGTTGCCGCAATCAAGGGTGAGAAGACGCTGATCGAGCTGGCGCAGGATTTCGACGTCCACCCGAACCAGATCAAGCAATGGCGAGATCAACTTCTTGAAGGCGCCACGGGCGTTTTCGGAGCCGCGATAAAGTCGGATGCAGAACCGGCAATCGACGTGAAGACCCTGCATGCGAAGATCGGGGAGCTGGCGCTGGAGAACGATTTTTTGTCCGGCGCGCTCGGCAAGGCGGGTCTGTTTCCGAGCGCAAAAAGATGATCGATCACACCGCGAGGCTCAGCGTCAGCCGTCAGGCCATCGTTCTGGGGATCAGCCGGGGCAGTGTCTATTACCAGCCCCGGCCAGTGGCCGATGCCGACCTGAAGCTGATGCACCGGATCGACAAGCTGCACATGGAGTTCCCGTTCGCGGGCAGCCGGATGTTGCGGGGGCTGCTGGTGCAGGAAGGATTCAAGGTCGGGCGGCTGCATGTCGCCACGCTGATGAAACGGATGGGCATCGAGGCGCTGTATCGCAAGCCCAACACCTCGAAACCGGCGCCGGGGCACAAGATCTACCCCTACCTGCTGCGGAAACTGCCGATCACCCGGCCCAATCAGGTCTGGGCGATGGACATCACCTACATTCCCATGGCCCGAGGGTTCATCTACTTGGCCGCCGTGCTGGACTGGTTCACGCGCCGGGTTTTAGCATGGCGGGTATCGATCACGCTGGAAGCCGATTTCTGCATCGAAGCCGTCGAGGAGGCGTTGGTGCGCCACGGCAACCCCGATATCTTCAATACGGATCAGGGCAGCCAATTCACCTCGACCGAGTTCATCAAGGTGCTGGCGAGCCGGGAGATCAAAATCAGCATGGATGGCAAAGGGGCCTGGCGCGACAACGTCTTCGTCGAACGGCTCTGGCGGAGCATCAAATACGAGGAGGTCTACCTGCACGCCTACGCCAGCGTCCCGGAGGCCCGTGCCTCCATCGGCCGCTATCTCGGCTTCTACAACAGCCGACGCCCCCATTCATCGCTTGACGGGAAAACCCCCGATCAGGCTTACTTCAACATGCCCCGGCCCCAAGCGGTCGCGGCATAACCAAGGCGGAAAACCACTTACGAAACGCTCGGAAACTGCTCAGACAAACCGAGCCAGCTCTGACGACGTCGGGGAAGGATACATGCGAACTATGAGCCTATTCAGCGAAGAACAAGGCGGGTCCGTACACGGCGGCACGCCGCCAAGTACGCAAGCCGACGCCTCGCTCTGCGTTCCGGAACTCCGTGAGGGCCGGGGCGCGTTCCGGCTTTTCGTAGAAGGCGATGCTCTTTTCGACGCAATGATTGCGGCGATCGAAAACGCCAGGCGCGACATCCGCATGGAATCCTATATATTCGCGGCCGACGAGGTCGGTGCGCGCTTCGTGGCCGCGCTGGCGGCCAAAGCACGCGCCGGACTTGACGTGCGGCTGCACCTTGACGCGTTCGGTGCCGGCCAGCGGAGCTTTCAGAACCTTCAGCGCGAGCTTGAAGGCAGCGGGGTCCAGTTCCGCTGGTTCAGGCCGTTTGGCGCCCTGCACCCGCTGCAATACCTCCAGCGCAACCACCGCAAGCTGCTGATCGTGGATGACGGGGACGCGTTTCTGGGTGGTTTCAACATCCGCCGTCTGAACTCGCGTCGGCTGCATGGAGAGACGCGTCAGCGCGACACCCATGTGCGCGTTTCGGGTCCGCTCGCAAAGCTTGCAATCGGACATTTCGACCGGCTCTGGCACGATGCACACCAGTTCCCAGCGAGCGCCATTCCCGAAGACCCCAAAAATATGGAGGCGTTGCTGGTGCCGAGCTATTCGCGCCACTGCCAACACCGCCTCGCCTGTCTACACGCCGGATTGATCGCGAAGGCCCAGGCTCACGTCTATCTGACGTCGCCCTATTTCGGGCCGGGAATCATGATTGACCAAGCGCTCCAAACCGCCGCGATGCGGGGCGTGGACGTGCGGCTGTTAGTGCCCCGCAGGGGTGATCCGCTGGTTGCAGGCTGGGCGACGAAGGCGGCCTATGCGCTGCTACTGACTGCGGGAGTGCGGATTTATGAGTATTTGCCACGCCAGTTGCACGCCAAGACCTCAGTCATCGACGCGACCTGGTCGATCGTCGGCTCCGCGAACCTCGATTATCTCAGCCTGTTCGTCAACCAGGAACTCGTCTTGCTCGCACGCGATCAAACCCTGACCGAGCAACTGCAAGCCCAATACATGGACGATATCGCTGAGGCAGAAGAAATCACCCTTTCCATCTGGCACCGACGTGGCTGGCGCGCGCGCGGCCTCGAAGCGATCGGCTGGACGGCGCGACAGCTGTTGTAAGCGGCATCGCCACCACATGACCGGCCTACGATTTATCGATGACACCGGCCCAGTACTGATCGAGGCTGTTGCGCCAGCCCTGCCCCGAGCTCGCTTCGAAATTCCGCCGCTCCACCTTGGGTGCCGCCGCGAAGGCTTCCGGCGACACGTCTAGTACATAGATCTCGTGGTCGTCGGTGGCGCGTAAATCAGCCCAACGCACGGCGATCAACTCCTCGGTCAAACCCAGAAAACCGCCGCGGGAAGCCAACACATATGCGATCGTCTGCCGTTTTGGATCGAGTACGATGTCCTTGATCTCGCCCAGCATCGTGTCGTCGGCGGTGCGGAGATCAACGCCTATGATCACATCCGCTCGCATCAGTCGATCCATTTCGGTCACCGGAACAGCCTTAGCCAGATGAACACGCCGCCACGCTGTCCGGGCCTCCGGATTATCGGTTTCAAAACCAACCAGCTTGTCATGCGCTTCATAAATATCCCGCATGGAAGCAAGCACCATCTGGCAGGCTCTCTCATCGCCTGCGAGCGCATATACCCCGGCTGCGTCGCGCAGCATTTGCATCTGCTGACGCGGCGTGCCGATCAGGCCGTAGCCCGTCTTGTATCCGGCATATCCGCCAACATAGCCGCCTGGCGCCAATACTCCGAACCCAGCCTGTACCAACTCGTCCTCGAACGTCAGCAGATCGCTCTGGCACTGCAGGATCTCCTGTCCCTTAGAAGCCCCCGCGTCCGGAAGCGATTCCATATCCGCCGCGCGAACGGCGAATGCGAGGCTCGCCACCGAAACGATCGTTGCAGAGGCGAATAACTTTGGTAGTCGCATGAGAGTATCCTTTCCTTGATCACGGTTCGACCGGCAATCGGTCAACTTTCCGACACCCAATTCTAAAGACGCTTTCACGATCCAGTTATTACACTTCGATCATTATACCCCGATGCTTGCAGCTGCTGAACGAACTGAGAGACCGGGCTATACCACTTATTGGTGTAATGATTCTGGGACCATTACGTCTTTAGGGAGCGGATGCTGCTCTCTGTGCCTTCTAAAGCGATGCGGCGAGCGACGAATTTTGGGAAAGAAGGTAGGGAGGAACGAACGCATGACAAATAAAGTGACTAGCATCATCTGAACAGCCCCACTTGAGTGGCCCAGATTGAAAGTGAGTGCATGATGGGCCTTGATCCATCGGGCTTCTGGCTTCCGGTGCCGGTGGACGGAAGCACTGTGAGGTTGTCTGGAGTTATGGTGTTTCCTCCAGCTTTCGATGATGATCTGGATTTCGCGCGACAAATACCTACTGGTGCGCTTCTTCGAGCTCAACAGCAAATATGTCAGCGCCAGTCTCGGCCCAAGTTGGTCGGACTGGGCGCAACCCATGCTAATCTCCATGCTGCTTGGTTAAGGAGGTATGCAGATGCCGTCATTGTACCAAAATGGTCAGGTCATGAAGCAGGTCGTCCTGAATAATCTTGTTATTGCAACCCCGGTCCGTGATAGTATGATGCCCAACCCCGCGCGCCCCTCATATGGCCGGTGGGCGGACGGTCTGCTGCGGTTTCGGAAGATTCTTTGACAGAGCGAAGTGTTTTTTGACCGCGGCCCGAACGAAGAGCGCATTGCGTTGATGTCCGGAAATGAAATGTTGCTGATTTAACTGATCTCAAGGAGAAAACAATGATCAAAAAAATACTTGCAAGTATTGCTGCGATCGCGGCGCTTTCGGCTCCAGCATTTGCCGATGGCGACGCCGAGAAAGGCAAGAAAGTCTTCAAGAAGTGCCAGGCCTGCCATCAGGTTGGCGAGGACGCGAAGAACCGTGTGGGTCCGATCCTGAACGGTGTTATCGAGCGTCAGGCGGGGGCTATCGAGGATTTCAAATATTCAGACGCTATGGTCGAGGCTGGTGAAAAAGGACTGATCTGGACCCATGAGAACATCGCCGAATACCTCAAAAAGCCTCGGGATTTCATTCCTGGCAACAAGATGACCTTTGCCGGCCTGCGCAAAGAAGACGATATCGAGGACGTGATCGCCTATCTTGAGATATTTCCGGGCGAAGAAAAGTAACTCGTCAAATCCAGACGCATCGTCTGATGATCTATGCGACTGGCACCGGACCATCTTTGCAAGAGGGCAGACGACCCGCTACACGCGCCCATTATCTGTCTCGCCCCGACTCACAACCCAATTAAGCCGCGTTCGAACGCTCCTGTCGCTGGGGGTCGCGTCCGGCAAGAGGAGAAGCGACATGAAACTGCATGAACTGCACGATAACGAAGGCGCAACCAAGCGCAAAAAGCGCGTTGGCCGTGGTGCCGGCTCGGGCATGGGTAAAACCGCTGGGCGTGGTATCAAGGGTCAAAAGTCCCGTTCGGGCGTTGCGATCAAGGGCTTTGAAGGCGGCCAGATGCCGCTCTATCAGCGTCTGCCCAAGCGCGGCTTTAACAAGCCGAACCGCAAGGCATTCGCCGTGGTCAACTTGGGCCTGATCCAGAAATTCATCGACGCGGGCAGCCTGGACGTTGGCAGCGCCATCACTGAGGATGCGCTGATCGCATCCGGTCTGGTGCGCCGCAAGCTGGACGGCGTGCGCGTTCTGGCCAAGGGCGACGTAACGTCGAAGATCACGCTGGAAGTCACCGGCGCGTCCAAATCGGCGGTCGAAGCGGTCGAAAAAGCGGGCGGCTCGCTGACGCTGACCGGCGCCAAGGCGGGTGTTGCGGCTGAATAAGAGGTTGTAAGCGGCCCATGCGCCGCTTACATACTTTCCAGTTTTTCAAAACGACGCCGCCGGGCCGCTGGAAAACAGCTCTCGGCGGCGTTGGGTGATTCGCGAAAGAGGCCGAATGGTATCTGCAGCAGAACAAATGGCGGCCAACACCAGCTGGGCGGCGCTCGGCAAGGCCACCGACCTTCGCAAACGCATCGTGTTCACCCTCATGCTGCTGGTGGTCTACCGCCTCGGCACATGGATCCCGGTGCCGGGCATCGACGGCGCCGAGCTGCGGCAGTTCATGGCCGGGGCAGGCGCCAGCATCGGCGGCATGCTGTCGATGTTCACCGGCGGCGCGCTGGGGCGGATGGGTATCTTTGCCCTCGGAATCATGCCTTATATTTCGGCCTCGATCATCATTCAGCTGATGACGGCGATGGTTCCCGCGCTGGAGCAGCTGAAAAAAGAGGGCGAGTCAGGCCGCAAGAAGATCAACCAATATACCCGCTACGGCACGGTCCTGCTGGCCACGCTGCAATCCTACGGTCTGGCCGTCAGCCTTCAGTCTGGCGATCTGGTCACCGATCCGGGCCTTTTCTTCATCGTGTCATGCATGGTGACGTTGATCGGCGGCACCATGTTCCTGATGTGGCTGGGCGAGCAGATTACCGCGCGCGGCATCGGTAACGGCATTTCGCTGATCATCTTCGTCGGCATCATCGCCGAGGTTCCGGCGGCTCTGGCGCAGTTCTTTGCCTCTGGCCGGTCGGGCGCGATCAGTCCCGCCGTGATCATCGGCGTGATCGTGATGGTGGTCGTCGTGATCGCCTTTGTGGTGTTCATGGAGCGGTCGCTGCGCAAGGTGCATATCCAATATCCGCGCCGTCAGGTCGGGATGAAGGTCTATGACGGCGGCTCCTCGCACCTGCCGCTCAAGGTGAACCCGGCGGGCGTGATCCCGGCGATCTTCGCCTCGTCGCTGCTGTTGCTGCCGACGACGATCAGCACATTCTCGGGCGGGCAGGGCTCTGGTGCGATCATGTCGACGATCCTGGCCTATTTCGGCCCCGGCCAGCCGCTCTATCTGCTGTTCTTCGCCAGCATGGTCGTGTTTTTCACATATTTCTATACCTATAACGTCGCCTTCAAACCCGACGAAGTGGCGGATAACCTGAAGAACCAGAACGGCTTTGTCCCCGGCATCCGTCCGGGCAAGCGGACGGCAGAGTACCTAGAGTATGTGGTCAGCCGCGTCCTCGTGCTCGGCTCAGGTTATCTTGCACTCATTACGCTTCTCCCGGAAATTCTGCGCGCACAGTTCGCCATCCCCTTTTACTTTGGTGGCACATCGGTTCTTATCGTTGTGTCTGTTACGATGGACACGATCCAGCAGGTGCAAAGCCACCTTCTGGCACATCAATACGAAGGGCTGATTGAGAAATCGCAGCTGGGCGGCAAGGGCAAAAGGCGCGCACGCCGCAAAGGGACAGGACGGAAATAACTTCTCGGACAGCCGGACGCGGGCACTGGCACTCAGGCACCTCATCTGGTGGCCACCCGCGACATGATCCAGCTAAGCACCGGCGACATGCTGCGCGAGGCCTAAGCATCCGGCACCGAGATGGGCAAGAAGGTCGCCGATATCTTGGCTCGCGGGGAGCTGGTGACGGACGAGATCAATGAAGCCCTGGTCCGCCAACTGCATCGCTGCGAATTCATGGACGCGGCCGAAAATGTCGTCCTGATCGGTGGACCTGGCACGGGAAAAAGCCATATTGCGACTGGCCTTGGCATTCTGGCCATAGAGCATCACCGCAAAACGCGTGCGCTTCTTCTCGACCGTCGAACTGGTCAATGCGCTGGAACGGGAAAAGGCCCAAGGCAAGGCTGGAAAGATCGCTGAGGCGCTGGCCAAGACAGACCTCGTGATCTTGGGCGAGCCGGGATACCTGCCGTTCAGCACATCGGGCGGTGCCCTGTTGTTCAATCCTCTCAGCAAGCTAAACGAGCGCACCAGCGTGATCATCACCACCAACCTCAGCTTCAGCGAATGGGCAACGGTGTTCGGTGACGCCAAGATGACCACTGCCTTGTTCGACCGCCTGACTCATCGCTGCCACATTCTGGAGACCGGCAACGCCAGCTACCGCTTCAAGGCCAGCTCCGAGATAGCGAAAATGAAACGGAAGGAGACAACGGCATTGAGCACATCATGACGTAGAAAGCATAATAACTGGGCGGATTAAATGTCGGTGACAATACCGGGTCAGTTGTGAGTAACATTCAACAGCCAAGCAGTTCCTGCGCTTTCTGCGCCGTATTGACCGCGCTGTCCTCAAGCCGCGAGACGTGCATCTCGTGCTTGACAACTACACCACACATTAGACGCCCGAGGTAAAGGCTTGGCTGGAGACACACCCGCGCTTCAAGCTGCATTTCGCACCAACCAGCGCGCCATGGCTGAACCTTGTCGAACGCTTCTTTGCTGAGATCACGTCAAAGCGCATCCGGGGGGCAGTTATTCCAGCGTCGACGACCTAGAGACCGCCATCTACGACTACCTCTTGTAGCGCAACGCAAAGCCAAAAGCCTTCACATGGACCAAGACAGCCGATGATATCCTCGCTCGGAAGCGACGCGCGCTAAACAAGCTCTATGAAATCCGAGATTGCAGGTAGCAAGCGTCAGACTCAGAACACTAAAGCGTTTCGGGAAATACCTGAGGCAGGGATTTACCGAAACGCAGCGAAACGCTTTAACGTGCTATCCTGCCCCCTCCCGAAGCTATGGCCCCTCCTTCCCGGGGTCATCCTTGTCCGCATTCGGGTAACTTTGACGGCATCGATTTCCTCCGAATCACGGCGAAATTGATCAAGGTCAAAGACCAGTTGGCGCCGTTCCTACAGAATCTCGAAGAGCGATCCTGATCCGGGTGGACCAATGCGACGGTCTCGTGACCCGAGCTAGGGCATGCACTGGAACGTCATAGGAAAGAGAGCTTCAAATGTCGGAAAAAATGAAAGCCGCAATTTTCGTCGAACCGAACCGGATCGTGCTGGACGAGAAGCCGATCCCCGATGTTGGCCCGCTGGATGCACTGATCCGGATCACGACCACAACCATATGCGGGACCGATATTCATATCCTCAAAGGAGAATATCCGGTCGAGCGGCGATTGACGATTGGCCACGAACCGGTCGGTGTGATCGAGAAACTTGGCTCGGCCGTCCAAGGCTATCAGGAGGGCCAGCGCGTCATCGCGGGCGCAATCTGTCCCAGCGGGTATAGCAATGCGTCGCTCTGTGGCTGCCATTCCCAGGACGGGCCGGGAACAAAACACGGCTTCAAGCCGATGGGCGGCTGGCGCTTTGGCAACACAATAGACGGCGCTCAGGCCGAATATCTGCTGGTTCCCGACGCCATGGCGAACCTCGCCCCGATCCCCGACGGGTTGAGCGACGAGCAGGTGTTGATGTGTCCCGATATCATGTCCACTGGTTTCTCCGGCGCCGAAAGTGGCCATGTCAAGATCGGCGATACCGTCGTGATTTTCGCTCAGGGTCCCATCGGGCTGTGTGCGACGGCTGGCGCCCGCATGATGGGCGCCTCCAAGATCATTGCTGTCGAGGCCATTCCGGCACGTATGGACATTTCCCGCAAGTTGGGCGCCGATCATGTGATCGATTTCACCAAAACCAACCCTGTAGAGGAGATCATGCGCCTGACCGACGGGCGCGGCGCGGATGTCGCGATCGAGGCTCTGGGCACGCAGGCAACATTCGAGAGCGCCTTGCGGGTTCTCAGGCCGGGCGGCACGCTTTCTTCGCTGGGGGTCTATTCTGGCGATCTCACGATCCCGCTGGATGCGTTCACTGCCGGGTTGGGCGACTACAAGATAATCACCACGCTTTGCCCCGGTGGCAAGGAACGCATGCGTCGGCTGATGGACATGATTGCCAGCGGCAGGCTCGACACGCGGCCACTTGTCACTCACCGGTTCAAACTTGATCAGATTGAAGAGGCGTATGACCTTTTCGCGAACCAAAGAGACGGCGTGCTGAAAGTCGCAATTTCGGTCTAATTGTCCGATTCAAAACGGGGTGAACGAATTCATGGTCTTGCGAGATGTCTCGTCAACCGCCGGATGTGAGCGCTGAGGACCTATGCTTCGGCGCTTTCGATGGTTTGCTACCAATCCCTGGCCAATCGGTGGCAACGCCCGAGCCAAGCGAAGGTGCGTTCGACAACCCATCTTCGTGGGGTCACCCCGAAACCTTTGGCCGTGTCGGAGCGCTTCACGATCTGAATGACCCATCGCCCGGTCTGGGCCAGCGCCCCGCGCAATTTTGGCCCGGCATACCCACCGTCCGCGAACACATGTAGCAGTTCACTCCCACCTCGCCACGCCAAAACGCACGGGCGGCGATCCGTTGCGGCTGGCCTTCTGCTGGGCACACGGGCGGCGCAAACTGATCAAGGCCAAGCCCAAGAAGGGCTCTCCCATGGTGGACGAGGCGCTGCTGCACATCGCTGCCCTCTACAAGATCGAGGATGCGATCCGCGGCTCCGATCCCGATCATCGCCGGGCCACCCGCCAGAGCCTGTCCCGTCCTTTGGTAGATGCATTCTTCACCTTGCTGGCAGCTCAGGCGGCCCGTGTCTCACGCAAATCCGAACTTGGTGAGGCCATGGCCTATATGCTGCGCCGGGAAGGGGGTTTTCGGCTGTTCCTTGACGATGGCCGCGTCGACATCGATTCCAACCTGGTGGAGAGCGCCATCCGCAGCCCGGCAATGAATCGCCGCAACTCCTTGTTCGCTGGTCATGTTGAAAGCGGCCGATACTGTTGAAAAACTCCAGCGATGTTAGATCTGGTCGCAGAAAGCGAACAAGCTTTCTGCTATCACGCTCTTTTACCCCAGATATGGCCCCGTCTGACGATTCAGCAGGGCAGAATTCTCCTAAAGTGAGCTGCGAAGGTGCACGGTGAGTTTTTCACCAGTATCGGCCGTAAATGGGAGTGCTTCGCAAGCCTCATCGGCTCTTACAAAATGAATGGTGTCGAACCATATGCCTACATGAAGGATCTGTTCACGAAGCTGGCAAACGGTCATCGCGACAAGGACAACGATACGCTGATGCGATGGGCCTATGTCAGACAGGTTCCCCACACAGAATGAGCTCGTTGGGTAGTCCCTGACGAACTCCGGAATCCGACATGCCATGACGAAGCGTTCAGCCTGCAAGTCAAATATCAATGGCGCGGAACCGCCGCTTACGATAAGATGGCGAAAGCTGCAAAGAGGATTGAAGAAAGCAATTGTTTACTCTTGGAACGGAGACATCTCAATTCATTTAGAAAATGTCAGATTTTGGCCGGTTGCTTCTCTCCTTGCAGGTTCCTGATGTTGCTCAATGGCCCGGAGATAGTTAAAGAAGTGACGCCTTTGGAAACGCATGTCGTCGGCGGCAACGGCCATCAGAGTGACACTGAACGCGCCGTCGCCGTGACAGCCGCTACGCAAAAAGCATCGGGCACTCCCGGGCGCATTTGTTGCGCAGGATGATATAGATCAGGTGCAGCGTCCCCAGACCCGCCAGCAGACAGAAGAACGAGATATAGGCATAGCGCAGCAGTAGGATGTCGACGACCACGACGGCGATGATTGTGCCGCCGAAGAACCGCATGTGCAGATAGCGCGACATCAACGGCGGCGCGATGATCAGGGACAGATAGATCACATAGGTCATCCAGCGCGGCATCAGGTAGTCCAGCAGCATCGTTCCTTCATAGGCCAGCGAATCCTGATTGACGCTGACCTCGATCCAATCGGGATTGATCACATGTGGCACGTAAAGCAGCAGTCCGAACGCGATCCCTATCGCCGCGAATGTCAGGAACAGTTTCTTGCGCGGACTATCGGGCGGTTCCAGAACATAGACGGAAATGGGTATCCAGATTGGCCACATGAACCAAGTGAAAAAGATGAAACCCATCGCCCCCCAAAGTACGGTGAAAGGATCGCCTCCGTTGACGCCAACCCAGACGTTGCCTTCCATGAATTGTTGAAGACCTGCAAAGAGCGGCATCAGGGCGACGGGCAGATATCGCATGTTAATCTGTGTGGCTTTCCAAGTGGCGAATGCGCCGCCTCCGACAAGAAAGACGCTGGCGGCAAAGCTTACTTCTGCTGAGAGGCACATGCTTTGAATTATCCTTCAAACTGCGATCGTCACGGGCAGTTTAGCGCAGGTTGAGTTGCGTACCGGAATTACATCAGATCCTAAACGATCCAAGCGTAGCTTGGTATCCGGTCAAAATTGATCGAAACCTCGCCGAGCCCATCGATGTTATCGAGCGCCACGCGTGCGGCGTCTTCCTCGGCGTCCGATCCGACAAGGCCCCAGACATCCACGCGACCGCCCTCTACGACGACGTTGAGTTGCACAGGAGTAAGCCCCGGTACTTGCGCCAGTGCCGCCAGAACAATCTCGCGTTTTTCGCGGTCGCTGGTTGACGTTTTAAGAGTCACGATGGGCGCTGTCGCAAGCGCCTGCATCAGGTTGGCCCGACTGACGATGCCGACCATTCGGCCGTCTTCGACAACAGGAACGCGTTTGATCCGCTTTTCTTCGAGCAAACGCGCAATGTCTGCGACCGCCGTGTCGGGGGCTACGACTTTGATGTCTCGGGTCATGACATCCTTCGCGCGGCGACCACGCATCGCGATGAAGTCCGTCACCGTGTCGTTGGACCCCGAAAACAGTGAAAGCCACCACGACTTGTTGGTCTTTCCAGACCCTTCGACCCGGCGCATCAAATCGCCTTCGCTGACAAGCCCGATGATGGCTCCATCATTGTCCAGGATCGGCACTGCACTTATGTGATTTTTCATCATAAGTGCGGTCACTTCCTCCACTGTAGTATCAGCAGCGGCTGAAATTACATTTTTCGTCATGATGTCCTGAGCTTGCAATCTGGTCTCCTTATCTGCGGGATGTGCTCGGCAGGGTGTCGACAACATCCCGGGCGCCGTGGGCTCAGTCGTGGGCACCTTCCGCTTCGGTTTCGTGGTGCTCCATCATCTCTTTCACATCGTCCGGGATCTCGGCACCCGTGAACTGAGACTGTTCTTTCGGATCGTGGACGAACGCGATGATATGTGCCAGTTCCTGACCTGAAATCTGGATCACGTCGCCCAACTCTTCGCGCTGCAATGACACCATCGTTTCAGCACCGCGCCACATGTTGGCGGCAAAGTCGAAGGGGTTCATCGGCAGATCCATGTTTTCGGCGTCCAGCGACCGGGCATCCTGACCACCAATTCCGTTCACTGAATGGCAGACGACACATCCCTTCGAGGCGAACAGCTGCCGGCCTTTGGCGGCATCCATCTGCGGCATCATGAGCCCGGTGGCCATCATCGCGCCCGACATTTCCATTGAATGAGAGTCGGCCTCAGCCGAGGCGCCGATCAACATAAATGCTGTTGCCATAACTGCCACGCTAACGGTCGCCGCTCTATATCTAAGAATTCCCATCGTTTTTTCCTTTCGCTCTGAGGGGGTCTTTTTGTGCGTTTAGTTCTTTCCTGACACCGCCCTTTTCACCTGCCCGGGTTCCGTTCTAAAATTTGTGTGCCTGCGGCCTCGTTCATGATTTCGACCGAGTCCTGCAATCGCCCGATGCCCGCCAAACCACCCGCCGCGGCAAAAGCTGCCGCTGCCTCCAGTTTCGGGGCCATCGAACCCGCGGGCGCATCGAATTGCAGAGCGTCTTGCGGTGACAGCCATGATAGTTTTGTCGCCTTGTCCGATCCAAAATCGCGGTAGACGGCGTCAACATCGGTCAGCAACAATAGCACTTCCGCCCCCAATTCCTGCGCCAGAAGGGCGCTGGCGGCGTCCTTGTCGATGACCGCCTCGACGCCGGTCAGGCTGCCATCCTTGCCGCGCAGGACCGGGATGCCGCCACCGCCGGTGCAGATGATGATGACGTTCTGATCCAACAGCAGTTTCAAAACACGGATATCTGGGATTTCCATCGGCTTTGGCGAGGCGACGACGCGGCGCCATTTGTCGCCGTCCTGTGCAATGGTCCAGCCTGCGGCCTTGGCGCGCGCCTCGGCCTCTTCGCGCTCGTAAACCGGGCCGATATACTTGGTCGGGTTTTGAAACGCCGGGTCGCGCGCATCCACGATCACCTGCGTCAGCAAGGTGGCGACGGGCCGTGAATGGTCCAGCGCGTTCTCCAGCTCCTGCTCGATCATGTAGCCGATCATACCGCCGGTTTCGGCCCCCAGAACGTCCAGCGGATAGGCCTCATCGGGCTTGTAGGCCGCGCCTTGCAGCGCCAGCAGCCCGACCTGCGGGCCGTTGCCGTGGGTGATCACCAGATCATGGCCGGCGCGCACGATTTCGGCCAGCGACGTGGCGGCAATGCGCGCATTCGCGCGCTGGTTTGCCGCCGTCAAAGGCTGACCGCGTTCCAGCAGCGCATTGCCGCCAAGGGCTGCAACGACCAGCATATTCTAGCCCCCCAATGTGGCGACAAGGACCGCCTTGATCGTGTGCATCCGGTTTTCCGCCTGATCAAAGACGATAGAGGCCGGGCTTTCGAACACCTCCTCCGTGACTTCCATCGCATCAAGGCCGAACTGCTCCTTGATGTCCTTGCCGACATCGGTGTCGGTGTTGTGGAAGGCCGGCAGGCAATGCATGAATTTCGCGCGCGGATTGCCCGTCTTTGCCATGATTTCGGCATTGACCTGATAGGGTTTCAGCAGCTCGATCCGCTCGGCCCATTTGTCCTTGCTCTCGCCCATAGACACCCAGACGTCGGTATAGACGAAATCGACGCCGCGCACGGCCTCGTCCACACCTTCGGTGATCGTGATACGCGCGCCGGTGTCCGCCGCCACCAATCGCGCCTCGTCCTGAATCGACTGCTCGGGCCACAGCGATTTCGGCGCGCAGAGCCGCACATCCATGCCCATTTTGGCCCCGCCGATCAGCAGGCTGTCGCCCATGTTGTTGCCCGCGTCCCCCATGAAGCAGTACGCGACCTCGCGCAGCGGTTTTTCGCCGTGTTCCTGCATGGTCAGGAAATCGGCCAGGATCTGCGTCGGGTGAAATTCGTCCGTCAGCCCGTTATAGACCGGCACGCCGGACCATTCGGCCAGCTCCTCGACGATCTTTTGACCAAATCCGCGATATTCGATCGCATCATACACCCGGCCCAAAACGCGCGCGGTATCCTTGACCGTTTCCTTGCCGCCGATATGGGTGCCCGAGGGGCCAAGATATGTGACCGTCGCGCCCTGATCATGGGCTGCCACCTCAAAGCCTACGCGGGTGCGCGTGCTGTCTTTTTCAAAAATCAGTGCGATTTCCTTGCCTTTCAGCGTCTCGACCTCGGTGCCGGCGTATTTGGCAGACTTGAGATCTGCCGACAGCTTGAGCAAAAATGCAATCTCGGCAGGGGTAAAGTCGCGCAGGGTCAGGAAGCTGCGATTTTTCAGATTGAAAGCCATATCGTTAACTCCTTTTTAAACCGCATCGCGGATGGTCGGGCAGGACATGCAGCGGCTGCCGCCCCTGCCCCGGCCCAACTCGGCGCCCGGCATCTCGATCACTTCGATGCCTTCGGCGCGCAGGGCGGCGTTGGTGTCATCGTTGCGGTCGTAGCCCATCACCACACCGGGGCGCAGCGCCAGCACGTTATTGCCGTCGTTCCACTGCTCGCGCGATTGCTCGAACGGGTTATCGCCGCCGGTATCGACGACGTTCAGCTTCTTGAAGCCCATGACATCGGCCACAACGTCGAACATCGGGCGTTTGTCGTGCCGCATATCCAGCGGCTTGCCGCCCTCGCCGGGATGCAGGTCATAGCAGGTCATCTCATCGGCCACATCCTTGAAGCTGGTAACGACATCGCCGCCGCAAAAAGTGAACACCGTGTCCAGATGCATCGCCGCGCGCGATTTGGGCATCTGGCAGGCGACGACACGTTCCGCCCGGCCCTGGTCGAACAGCGCCTGCGCCAGAAGGCCCACGGCCTGCGGCGACGTCCGCTCACCCATGCCGACCAGAACGACGCCGTTGCCGACCGGCATCTGGTCGCCGCCTTCCAGCGTGGCAAGGCCGTAATCCTTCAGCGGATCGCCCCAGATCACCTCGACCTGGCCCTTGAATTTGGGGTGGTATTCATAGATCGCGGCAGTCAGCAGCGTTTCGGGGCGACGCGCCTGCCAATACATCGGGTTCAGCGTGACGCCGCCATAGATCCAGGCCGAATTGTCGCGGGTGAACAGGAAGTTGGGCAATGGCGGCAGGATGAAGCCGTGCTTGCCCAGATAGGCACCAAACATGCCGGTCGCCTCGAACGGCACATCGGCCACGGTCAGCCCGCCGATCAGCCATTTCGACAACTCCGCACCCGGCAGCTCGTCCATCCACTCGCGCAGCTCGCGGCGCATTCCAACGCCGACATGAATGGCGGCGATGCGGTGGTCCAGCACCCATTTGCGCGCCTCGGGGATCTCCATCGTCTCGGCCAGCAACGCGCCGGTTTCCAGCACCTCGACGCCCTCATCGGTCATCGCCTGCGCAAAGGCATCGTGATCCTTCTGGCCCTGCTTGACCCAGAACACATCGTCGAACAGCAGGTCTTCGCAATTATCCGGTGTCAGGCGGCGATGGGCCAGGCCGGGGCGGCAGATAATCACCTGCCGAAGTTTACCGGACTCAGAATGAACGCCGAGTTTATGATCAGTCATGGTATTTTCCTTGTCTCAGAGAATGGCGGCGATGCTGATCGCCACCGTAATCAGAATGATGAGCAGAACCAGCAGCGGCCAGATGAACACCAGCCAGCGGTCATAGGACACCCGGCCAATCGCCAGCCCGCCGATCACCACCGCAAAGGTCGGATTGATCAGGTTCACAAGGCCGTTGGCCGATTGATACGCGGTGACCACCAGATCGCGGCCCACATTGGCAAAATCGGCCAACGGCGCGAGGATGGGCATCGAGAGGACAGCGAGGCCTGATGAGGACGGCACGAGAAAACTCATCCCTGCCTCGATCCAGAACATCAGGTTGATGAAGGCCAACTCGCCCACGCCGGCCAATGTCTGCTCGGCGCTGTGCAGGATCGTGTCGGCGATCATGCCCTGCTCCATGATGACGACGATCCCGCGCGCCAGTCCAATGACCAGCGCCACGCCCAGAAGGTCACGCGCGCCGTCGACGAAACTGCCGGTCAGTTTCTTCTCGCCCATGCGGGCGATCACGCCGGTGACGATGGCGGCGCCAAGGAACAGCGCGCCCATGCGGGCCATCCACCAATCCTGACTGGCCACGCCCCAGATCATTACGGCAAACGTCGCCGCAAAGAGGATCAACACCAGTTTTTGGGTGCCGGACAGGACGTCATCCACCTCGCCCTCCTTGGCGTCCTGAAGGAACAGACGCTTGTGTGCCTCGGCCTGATGCGCCACGACCGAGCGGGAAGGATCGGCCTTGACCCGTGCGGCGTAGCGCATGACGAAGGCGGCGCAGATGGCAAGGCCCGCGACCAGAAGGATCAGCCGCAGCGCGATACCGTCGGTAAAGGGAATGCCTGCCGCATCGGACGCAATGACCGTTGCAAATGGGTTGATCGTCGATCCCAGAACGCCAATGCCGGCGCCAATCAGTATGACCGCGACACCTGTGACGGCGTCATAGCCTGCGGCGATCATTACGGGGATCAAAATGGCGTAAAACGCCAGCGTTTCCTCGGCCATGCCATAGGTCGTGCCGCCAAGCGCAAACAGCGTCATCAGGATCGGAATCATCCAGATCTCGCGACCTTTCATGCGGGTCATGGCTGCCCTGATGCCGGTATCAACGGCGCCGGTGGCGTTCACGACACCCAGAAAACCACCCAGAAACAGCACGAACAGCGCAACGTCGATCGCGTTGGCGGCATAGCTGTCGGGATCATAGAATCCGGCGATAGGCGCCAGCATCACATCGACAAAGCCCTGCGGGTTGCGCTCGACCAGCGCGTAACTGCCTGCAACGGCAACCTCGCGGTCCAAAGCGGCATCCATCACACGTTCATATTGGCCGGCGGGGATGATCCATGTCAGTGCAGCGATCAGGATGATCAACGCGAAGAGGATCGTGTAGGCGGTCGGAAAACGCGATTCGAGGATCTGATCATCATCGGGTGTTTTCTCCAGTTGTTTGTTCGGCACTTTTATCGCTCCCCTTTAGTTTGTTTGCTTTGAGGTCGGCCCCAAAGATGGAATGAACGCGGGGACATTTCGGGCGTAGGCATCAAATTGACCGCCGAATTGCGCCCGCGTCTCGCGCTCTTCTGCACGGGCCAGCCGCACGTACATCCAGATCAGCACCGGATACATCGCGAGCGTCAGCAGGGTCGGCCACTGAACAAGAAACCCTGTCAGCACCAGAACGAACCCCACATATTGCGGATGACGGACACGTGCGTAGGGCCCGGTCGTGGCCAGTGCTCCGCTTCGCTGCGCCTGATAAAGCACCCGCCACGCCGCCGAGATCATCCAGAACCCAAGCCCGATCAACACGAAGCTGAGCATGTGGAAGGGGCCGAAATGCGGATTGGCCTGCCAGCCAAACATCATTTCCGGCAGGTGCCCGGCATCATGGGAAAACCAATCGACCCCCGGGAAACGGGTCTGCAGCCAACCGGACAGCAGATAGATGGTTAACGGAAAACCATACATTTCCGAGAAAAGAGCAACGAGGAACGCGCTGAAAGCCCCGAAGCTGCGCCAGTCGCGCGCTGTCTGCGGCTTGAAGAAGCTAAATGCGAACATGATGAAGATCGCGGCATTGAGCAGTGCGAACAGCCACAAGCCATAGCCGGGAGTGTCGATCATGATTTGTCACCACCCCCGTGGCCGCCATGTCCGCCGTGCATGAACAGATGCATGACGACACAGCCGAGCAGAAGAAGCGCGAGAAAACCGTTACCGGCAAAGATGTGGATCCGGTGCTCGAACCCGAGCAGAATCGCGGCAATCGCAAGCGCGATAATGAGGCTGATCCCGAAACGCGACCGCCAGAAGGATTGCGCGGGTTTTGGGGGCCGGGTCGGCTCGATCTGGTGGGAGTCATCCGGGGTCATGTGCTGCTCGCTTTCTCTTTACGCTCAATTTCGCCATTTGCGTTTCCCCCGCTGCGATCAACGGCGGGGGCAGTAAGATCACTCGGGATCGTCTGGGCCAGCCGCGCCGGGTGTCTCGTCCAGGGATGAGAATATGTCGGGGTTTTCGTCGCCTTCGACGATGAGGTAACCGGCGAGACCGCGCTCGGCACGCGACAGCGCGTGATCGACGAGCACGAAACGCCCCGGCACCTCGCACTTGAACTCGACGATTCCCGAGCCTCCCGGAGGCACCACGATGGTCTGCACACTTTCGAGAGGCGGCGAAATCAGCGAGCCGTGCAAATAGGCTTTGTCGAATATCTCGCCGATTACTTGGAAGACGGAGGTATAGTTCGGACCGCCAACGCCAAAGTAAATGCGAACCGTCTCGCCCACTTTGGCCTGCAAGGGATAGTGATCTGTCAACGCTCCGACATGCCCGTTGAAGACGAGATATTCGGCACGTTCGTCAATCAGCTTGTCGTAGCTTTCAGTCAACACTCCGACGCTGCCAAATGGTTCTTCGGTATAGATTTCGCCCTGCATCACATAGAATTCGCGATCGACTGGGGTCAGCCCCTCTTCGGGTTCAACCAGGATGAGGCCGTACATCCCGTTGGCAATATGGAGCGCCACGGGAGCAACCGCGCAGTGATAGACGTAAAGGCCGGGGTTCAGCGCCTTGAACTTGAAGCTGTAGCTTTCTCCCGGGCCGGGCGCACCCAGAGACGCGCCGCCGCCAGGACCTGTCACAGCGTGGAAATCGACGTTGTGGGCGAACCAGCTGTCCTCGTTGTTCTTGAGGTAGACCTCGACGGTATCGCCCAGACGTACGCGCTGGAAGGGGCCGGGCACGGTGCCATTGAAAGTCCAGAACCGAAAACGGCTGTTGGTATCGAGATGGGCCTCGATTTCGATCGTCTCCAACTCGATCCGTACCGTGGCGGGTTCGGTCCGGGTGATCGGCGACGGTACGTTCGCGGGATTTTCGCTCACGTCGGCCATGCCGGGATGACTTGGGTTAGCGCTGTAGATCCGGTCGCCCAGACTCGCAGCGGGGCGCATACGGGATCCTGCACCCGACTGATTGCTCTGCGCAATGGTCGCCGATGCGCCGGCCATGCTTCCGAGTGTCACTCCAGCCGAACCGACAAGAAGGTTCCGGCGGCTCAGGCCTTGACCCCGCGCCTGTTGCGGGACCTCTTGTGCCTCGCTCTCAGGGGTGTTCGCGTCATGGATTTCGTGACCTGCCATTTGTTTGTCTCCTTTGCTTGCTTGGTTGCTTCCGTAAGAAACCCGATGATCGGATTTCCAAATTTGTTTCGGATCGACAACGCTGCATACTAATGCGGATACAAAGCCTCGCCGCGCCCGCTCGTTAGAACTTCAGCCGCCGCAGTCGGAGCGCGTTCAGCACGACCGACAGGGACGATGCGCTCATTGCGAAGGCGGCAAAGATTGGGCCGATCAGGATGCCGAGGAACGGGTAAAGCACACCTGCCGCAATCGGGACGCCCGCAGCGTTGTAGATCATCGCAAAGAAGAGGTTTTGACGGATGTTACGCATGGTCGCGTGGGACAGTTTCCGGGCCCGCACGATGCCATCGAGGTTACCCTTGACCAGTGTGAACCCGGCACTTTCGATCGCCACGTCGGCCCCGGTGCCCATGGCGATACCGACATCGGCCTGGGCAAGGGCAGGCGCGTCATTGACCCCGTCGCCAGCCATCGCGACCTTTTTACCCTCGGCCTGCAACTCCTTGATGATCCGGGCCTTGTCTTCGGGCAGTACGTCGGCGCGGATCTCGTCGATGCCCAGCCGGCTCGCGACGGCCTGCGCCGTGCGTTCGTTGTCGCCCGTCGCCATGATGATCCGGAAGCCCTGCTCATGCAGCGCCTTGAGCGCGGCCGGCGTGGTCTCCTTGACCGGATCGGCCACACTGACCAGCCCGGCAATGGCCCCGTCGAGCACGATGAACATCACCGTCTCGCCCTCGTCGCGCCGGGCGTTGGCGGTGTCGACCAGCGCGCCACTGTCCAGCCCCAGATCATGGATCAGGGCCGCGTTGCCGAGCGCGACGGACTTGCCGTCCACCCGACCCTTGACGCCCTTGCCGGTCACGGCCTCGAAATCTTCGGCTTTAGAAAATTTAATGCCACGTTCTTCGGCACCGCGCACGATGGCCTCGGCCAGCGGGTGTTCCGATCCCCGCTCCAGCGACGCAGCAAGGCGCAGCACCTCGGCCTCATCATGTCCTGCCTCCGGCAAAACCGCGACCAGTTTGGGTTTTCCTTCGGTCAGCGTGCCTGTCTTGTCCACGATCAGGATGTCGACCTTCTCGAACCGTTCCAGCGCCTCTGCGTTCTTGATCAGCACGCCCATCTGCGCGCCGCGGCCCGTGGCGGTCATGATCGACATCGGTGTAGCGAGGCCAAGTGCACAGGGACAGGCGATGATCAGCACGGCCACGGCGGAGACGAGGCCATAGGCCATCGCAGGATCCGGTCCCCAGATCGCCCAGGTAATGAACGACAGGATCGCGACGATGATGACGGCGGGCACGAACAGTCCCGCCACCTTGTCGGCGTATTTCTGGATGGGGGCGCGGCTGCGCTGCGCATTCGCGACCATCTGCACAATCTGGGACAGCATGGTGTCGGCGCCGATCCTTGTCGCCTCGATCACCAGACTACCGGTGCCGTTGATCGTCGCGCCCGTGACAGGCTCTCCTGCGACCTTTTCAACCGGCATGGGTTCGCCCGAAATCATCGATTCATCGACGGAGGAGCGACCTTCGACAACCACGCCATCCACCGGCACCTTGTCACCCGGGCGCACCCGCAGGTGATCGCCCAGCTGCACCTGGTCCAGCTCGATTTCTTCTTCGGTGCCGTCGGGCCGGACGACCAGTGCCGTCTTGGCGGCCATATCCAGCAGAGCGCGGATCGCCTTGCCGGTACCTTCGCGGGCGTGCAACTCCATCATCTGTCCCAGCAGGACCAGGACCACGATCACGGCGCCCGCTTCAAAATAGACGCCAACATTGCCGTTCTGGTCGCGGAAGCCTTCGGGGAATATCCCCGGTGCGATGACGGCCACGACGCTGAATATCCAAGCCGCGCCGACCCCCATCGAGATCAGACTGAACATGTTGAGATTCAACGTGCGGAACGAATTGTAGCCGCGGACGAAAAACGGCCATCCCGACCAGAGGATCACCGGCGTTGCAAGAACGAGTTCTGCCCAGAGTGAAGTGCGCTCCCCCAACAGTTCCATCAAATATGTGAATCCGACGAACGGACCCATCGCCAGAACCAGGAGCGGGACCGTCAGCACAGCACCGACCCAGAACCGCCGGGTAAAATCCACCAGTTCGAGATTCGGGCCGTCATCTTCCAGGCTCACCGTTTCCGGCTCCAGCCCCATGCCGCAGAGCGGACATGACCCCGGTCCGGGATGACGTACCTGCGGGTGCATCGGGCAGGTATAGACCGTCCCGTTGTAGCTGTCGGGCACGGTATCGTATTCGCCGTCCTTGACATTCACGCTTACGCCACCATGCGCGTCGGCGTGACCAGAATGGTCGTGATGCCCGTGCTCCGCAACTTCCCCTTCCGGTATCAGGTTCATGCCGCATTTTGGGCAGCGTCCTTCCTCAGTGCTGCGTATTTCGGGATGCATGGAGCAGGTGTAGACCGTTCCGGAATAGCCGTCCGGAACTGTATCAATGCTCTCCATGTCGTCCACCCTCTTGCCAAATTTACCCTTGGTTACGTTCATCTCGTGTCCTTTCCTGTCCTGCTCTCACCGCGGGTTTTCCGCGACGGGTTCGGACCTCAGTGAAACACCATGCCATTGACATGGAATCCGGCGTCGACATGTAAGACTTTGCCAGTGATTGCGGTTGTGTAGTCGCTGGCGAGCAAAAGCGCGGCGCGCCCGACCTCGTCAGTTGTAACGGTGCGGCGCAGCGGCGATTTCCGCTCGGTCTCGTCGATCAGCTCATCGAAATGCCGGATGCCCGAGGCGGCGCGGGTCTTCACCGCACCCACCGAAATTGCGTTGACGCGAATGCCTTTTGGCCCGAGCTCATGCGCCAGATAACGCACCGACGACTCGAGCGCAGCCTTGACCGGACCCATGAGACCGTAATGATCCACGACCCTTTCGGCCCCAAGAAAGCTGAGGGTCATCAGGCTACCGCCCTCTCCCATCAGCGGTTCGGCCAGTTTCGCCGTGCGGATGAAAGAATGGCAGGACACCTGCATCGATTGTGCGAACCCGTCGGCTGAACAGTCGATCAACCGACCGTGCAGATCTTCGGGTGGTGACCAGGCGATCGCATGCAGTACAAAGTCGAGACGCCCCCAGGCTTGGGTTATGGCGTTAAGGACTGCCTCCAGTTGACCGTCCCGTGCCACATCGCAGGGCAGCAGAATGGGGGCGTCGATCGCGGTAGCCAACGGCTCTACGAACGACCGGGCCTTGTCGTTGAGATAGGTCACCGCGAGGTCCGCGCCCGCCGCGTGGAAATTGCGCGCCGCCGCCCAGGCCTGGCTGTGCTCATTGGCGATGCCGATGACCAGCCCCTTCTTGCCGGTCATGTCGAGCAATCTGGCGGGGCTGACCGCAAGGGGAGAATCCTTCATTCTGCGGCCTCCCTGAAGGCGGCGGTCACGCTCAGGGGGCAACAGGACTGCTCTGCTTGCGGTGCAGCGGCGACGCTGTTCTCCTGCGGCTCTTGGCGCGCGTTGTCCGACCTGGCTTGATGGTGCATCAATGCCGCCACGGCGAGAGATGCCATCCGGGCGGAAGCAGGGTCAGAACGAGAGGTCAGCACGACGGGGGCCGACAGCCCGACAGCAACGCCGGCGGCAACTGCCCGCCCGAGATACTCCAGCGCCTTGGCAAGGATATTGCCCGAAACGAGATCAGGCACCAGAAGGATGTCGGCCTGGCCTGCGACATCTGACAGGATGCCCTTCTCCTTCGCTGCCAGCGCCGAAATTGCGTTGTCGAAGGCCAGCGGTCCGTCAACGTGCGCGCCGGTAATCTGACCGCGCCGCGCCATCAGCGTCAGGCAGGCCGCATCCAGCGTCGAGGCGATGCTGCTTGCGACCGTCTCGACCGCCGAAAGAACGGCGACGTTCGGCTCTGCACTTCCAAGGATGTGAAACAGATCGACGGCGTTCTGGCAGATCTCGGCCTTTGCAGTCAGGTCGGGAGCGATGTTGATCGCGGCATCGGTAATGCCAATCAGCCGGTCATGGCCGGGTACATCGACCAGAAAGACATGGCTGACCCGGCGACCGGGCAGACGCAGGCCACTGTCCTTGTCCAGCACCGCGCGCAGCAGCACATCGGTATGCAGGTTGCCCTTCATCAGGAAATCGGCCTCGCCACGGCGCACCATGGCCACGGCGCGGGCCGCGGCATCGGCATCGGACGTGGTCGGGATGATCCAAGCGGGATCGACGTCCCAGCCCAGATCGCGGCACAGGGCAAGGATCGCATCCGGTTCGCCCAGCAATCGAGGCTCGACAAGACCAAGTGTCACAGCATCGCGCAGGGTTTCGAGAACCACCGATTGTGCCGCATCGACCACAGCCACCCGAACCGGGGTCAGAGCGCAGGCTCTTTCGATCAGGTGTTGCAGCTTTTCAGAATTTGGGGACATGGTTCAGGCCTCCGTCTGTGCAGATTGCGGCGCCGGATGGACCGCAAGTTTCGCGGCCACATGGCAGGCGATCATCTTTTCTTCGTCAGTGGCGCGGGCCTCGACTGTCACTCCGGCACCCGGTTTTGAAATGACGCCGATCCCTGCCTGGTTGGCGCCACTGTCAAGGCAGACCCCGAGATATCCGAGTTCCGCACAAATCCGGCCGCGAACTCCGGCTGAATTTTCGCCGATGCCGCCGGTGAACACGACCCGGTCCAACCCGCCAAGCGCACCGGTCAGTCGCGCGAGATGCAGCCGAGCCTGATAGCAGAAGTAATCGACAGCCTCGGCGGCGGCTTTTTCACGGCTGTCGAGCAGATCCTGCATATCGCGGCTCAGACCCGAGATCCCCAAAAGTCCGCTTTGGTTGTAGAGCAGATCGGACATCTCGTCCGCCGTCATCCCCTCTTCGCGCATCAGATAGAGCAGGATGCCGGGATCAAGGTCGCCGCACCGCGTGCCCATCGGCAGGCCTGCGATAGTGGAAAATCCCATGCTGGTTTCGACGGGGTGGCCATTGCGGATCGCGGCCATCGACGCACCGTTGCCAAGATGCGCGATGATGATGCGTTCAGCACCGGTATTCACGCCATCCTTTTGCAACGTCTCCATGATGTATTCGTAGGAAAGCCCGTGAAAGCCGTAGCGCCGGACCCCGGATTCAGTGAGGGCGCGGGGCAGAGCCGTCATCCGCGCCATGCGGGGTATATCGTGGTGAAACGAGGTGTCAAAACAGGCCACCTGTAGCAGATCGGGCCGAGCCGCCAGCACCGCGTCGATCCCTGCCAGATTGGGTGGGATGTGCAGCGGCGCCAGCGACGTCAGGCGACGCAGTCGCTCCGTCAGCGCGGGTGTGACGCGTTTGGGGCAATCACATTCCGGCCCGCCATGAACAACGCGGTGGCCGACCGCAACCAGATCCAGCGATCCTGGAAGGCTTGCAATGGCTGTGAGCAACCGGGTGAGCGCTGCCTCATGACTGTCGAGCGAACCCGGTTCATCGACCACGACAGTTTTGCGCGCGTCGCTCAATCGGAAATGGGCATTTGGTGACCCGATCCGATCAATCGCCCCCGACCAGAGCCGTCTGGGGTTTCTGATTGCGGAAAACAGCGCGAACTTTAGCGAGGACGAACCCGCATTCAGTGTCAGGATGACCTGTTCAGACATTGGTGCCGTCCTTGGCCGATATAGCAGCCTCGGATTCAACGGCTTCAGCGCGTTTGGCGCAGCCCGGATGTGAGACGTGGCCTCGGTCTTTGTGCCCGTGGCGGAACAGATGCATCGCCACCATTGCACTACCGACAAGCAGGAGCACCCAATTTTCCAAAATCCATTGCATCTCTAGTGTCCCTTCCTGTCAGCTTGGCATGTGCGCGTTGTTTTCGCTGTCAGTCTCGTCATCGCCAGCGCCGAAGAGCGTCCTGAATGTGCGCTCAAAGCGGGCGTCGCGGGCAATGCGTGCCCGTTCGATGGCGTCACCGACCGCATCAATTGCGGCCCGCTCGCGCGCAAGCATGGGGTCGTTGCGCTCAAGGGGCTCACGGGTCTTGGAAATACTCTCCGCCGTCTGCCGCACGAGACGCATCCAGGGATTGAAGCGTTCCGAGAACATCAGGCGGCTGGTGCGCATCGGATGCATCGATTTCAGCATTTCTGCACTGGCCGGGGAGGTCATCAGCCGAACCCAAGGACTGACAAAGGCGGAATAGAACGCCTCGTTTTTCTCCGACAGGCGGGCGACCTTCTCGAAGGCCTCCGTCGGCACATCATGTCGCAGATCGGCGACGTCGCGCGGCTCGAACCGCACCTTGTAGTCCGGCGCGTGGCAATCGGGATCGCCCGAGGGATTGTCGATCTTCATCTCGTAAAGCCCGGGTTTCAGTTTGCCGATCCGCTCAAGGCTTTCAAGAATGGCCCGATGTTCGAGGCGCGCCACCGAGGCGGACACGAAAATCCCCAAGTGCCCTACATGGGCGTTGGTCATGTAGACGATCCTCTGTCCGGCAGACTTGAGATCGGCAGTGTCCTTGTAGACCGCAGGAATCCAGCCAAGCGCCTGCGCGGGCGGTGTGATGTTGTCACCGTAGGAGGCAAATACGATCATCGGATTCTTGATCTTGCGCAGGTCGGCGATGCAGTGATCGCCAATGTGCAACTCGCCGTTTTCAAGCAGGTTGCCGATGAATAAGTCCTGAGTGATTTCCAGGATCTCTTCGCGGCTGAGTGCGTAGAACCCGTTCCACCAGCGCTCGAAGTCGAGAAAGCGCTCGCGTTCGGTATCGATATTGGTCAGCAGGTTTGCGTATTTCTCCCAGATCGCCTTTTCCGGCTTGAGGCTCTCGAAATTCTGCGCAAGCCAGACGCCGTCGAAGCGGCCGTCGCCCAGATCGGCGATAAGATGAGCAAGCCATGATCCGCCCAGCAATCCGCCCGTCACCCGCATCGGGTTCACACCCTCCTCACCCGCCCAGTAGGACAGGGGCGAGCCGTTCAGCACCACCGGCCCCGCCAGACCTTCGCAATGCGCGGCCAGAATCGTAACAGCCCAACCGGCCTGGCAGTTGCCGTAAAGCACCGGTGCCGCGCCGTCGTGACGAGCCGAGACCTCCTCGACAAAGCGACGCAGGGCGAACAGAACATCGTCGAGCTTCTGGCCTGCGATGGGTTCGGGAAAGAAGATAACGAAATAGACTGGGTGCCCCTCGGCCATCGCCATCCCGACCTCGCTGTCGCGTTTGAACCCGCCGATGCCGGGACCATGGCCGGCGCGCGGATCGACAACAATCACCGGCGGCTTTGCCTCATCGACGCAATCGTCCCAGCAATTTCCATCAATTTCGGTGATCCGCAGCAGCGCGTAATTGGCAGGCTGATCGAACTGGCGCGCATCCAGCAGCGTCTCGTATTTGAAATCCAGCAGGGGCGGCATCCCCGCGCGGTCATGGGCGATCATGTTGTCGGCACGTTCACGCAGCGTGTCCATGAAAAGCACCGAGCGTTCCCACAGATCGCGGCCATAGGCGACGGGATCAGGTGACGCTTGATGATCCCCAGCGGATTTAGCTTCAGGATCCGTGTTTGCAGCTACTAATTTGTCGAACTTGGCTTGGGTGTTCATGCTTGTGTCCTCCGGGAAAAGAAGTTGAATGTCGGCACAAAGATCACGGCGATGTACCAGCCATAGGCAAAGCTCTCGGCCAGACCCAGAAGTGCGCTTGTCCAGCTGATCCAGGTTACGCCGGGCAGCAACGGCAACCACGCCTGGTACATTGTGGCCCCGGGAAACAGCAGTCCGAACACCACGCACAACGCAAAGTTCAGTGCCAGCAGGAGGCCAAGGGTCATGCCGACCGGATAGATGCGAATGGGATTTGGATTTGACAAATGAATCACTCCTTGAAACTTGACGTCGCGCAAGCGCGACCGGTTCCGTGTTTCCACGGGCTCAATATCAAGACGTTGTCAGAGGGAGATCATTACAGGCTCAGAAATCAAAACCTGTGAAAAAATCGGTGCCAACGCCGGATCGTCAAGCGATCGGCGGGCGAATGTCCAGTGCAACCATTTGGCTTCTGCCAAAAACCGGGTCCGGCATTGGGAGCCGGAAGCTCTTAATCAGGGGCTGTCTGGACCCAAGAGTATCGGCACTTATCATCTGCTGGTTGTGACAGAAAGATTGTGAAGGACAAGATGCATCATGTGACGATTCCACGGCAGCGTGATTGTCAGGACCCACATCCTGAGCATGCACGAGCAAATCGATGCCATTTCGATCGACATCAGCCGTCTGATGGACATCGGTGTGAACTATTCCAGCAATCAAAATAGCTGTCAGAAATGTTGCCATCAAAAAACGGAAATTCCGCACGATCTGCGTAAGCACAAAATGTCGATTGCTGTGGCCCATCCGCGCAACATAGCACGAAACGGGTCCAAATGATATTGACCTACGTCAAACTATTGCCATGTGCCCGGGCAGAAACGGCGAACACGCGGCGATTTCTGCCAGAAAACCGGCAGGCCTGACAATCAGGTGCCGCCACCTTGATGCCGTGACCTCTGCATTTCGGGGTCGCCCTGCCCAAACCACAGGACGGCAAGCCCGACAAAGGCCGGCAGGCTGGAGCCGACAAGTATCGCCAGACGCGCGCTGGCGGCCAGTGTCGGCGTATCAAACGCAAGAGCGGTGAAAGAGCCCATGGTAAACCCCACGCCAGCCAGAAGGCCGACATCATAGATATGTCGGAACCTGATGCCCGGTGGCAGCAAGCAGATGTTCAGTTTTACAGCGCACCAGGTCGCGCCAAGCACGCCGATCTGCTTGCCCAGAAACAGCCCGAAAAAGATCCCCATAGACACGCCGCTGGAAACATTGCGCAAGGTCTCGATCTCGATCGTGACGCCGGCGTTGAAAAAACCGAATAGGGGGACGATCAGGAGACTTGCCCAGGGATGCAGCATTCGGTGAGTTGTCAGCAGCGGTGAATTTCCGCGATAATCTTTGATCCCATTGGGGATGACGGCTGCGATCAGGACGCCTGCAAGGGCGGCCTCGATCCCTGCTTCGAATAGAGCCACCCAAAGCATCGCGCCCAGAACCGCCAACGCCAGCGGGTGAGCCTGACCAAGCCGGTTCAGGCCGATCATGACCCCGAACGTTACAAAGGCCAGGATCATTGGCAGGAATTGAATTTCCTCGCCGTAGAATACCGCGATGATCGCAACCGCCCCGAGGTCGTCAAAAATCGCCAAGGCCATCAGAAATATCTTGAGACCCACAGGGATGCGACGCCCCAACAGAGACAGGAGCGCGAGGGCCAGCGCAATATCGGTCGCCATCGGGATCGCCCAGCCGCGCAAGGCTTTAGCTCCCTTAGCGGCAAATTTGCAGCGACCAGCGCAAGCACAATGGCGCTGAGTATCAACACGCTGGAAATCCTGTCGAGGGTTAGGGACTCAACGGTCAATTTGGGTCCATTTCTTTCCGACCACGTCTCCAGTCAAGGCAGTTACGCCCCCAGCAGACCGCAACGCCGCAATAGAAGCAGTCCGTGAAGTCGGCCATGCCTGCGTGCATCTGTACCGTGTCAAAGATTTGCTTCCGCATTGGCAATTTAGTCGCGCGTCAGCGGGACTTCTGACATAGGCAAAGCGCAAGAAGAGGGTCTCAAGAGCACCACCATAACTGACATTCTGGAAAGGTGCGTGCTTGATGGCGCTATTCTTGGCAGCATTATAACAGAGACAGAAATCCACGCGAAAGCGCGCAAGACCCGTTAAGATCCACTGAGGGCCTCAGGCTCAGTACAGCGGGGATAGCCCTGAGGGTTTCATCGACGGCAAAACGATCACCGAAGCACCGTGAACAGACCGGTCGTACAGGTCAATCGCATCCTGGTTGAGCATCCGGATGCACCCCGAGGAGACGGCTTTCCCCAATTCCTGAGGCGCAGCATCGCCATGGATACGGTAGAGCGTATCGACGCCGTTCTGAAAGAGGTAAAGCGCCCTCGCCCCCAGCGGGTTGCCGGGCCCCGGATCCATACCTCCATTGGCCACAGAATAGGGCTCCAGTTTGGGTTGCCGCTCAATCATGCTGGCCGGCACTTTCCACCGGGGCCATTTACGGGTGAACTGTAGCCGCGCCGTGCCTTCCCAGGCAAAGCCCGCCGCTCCGACACCGACACCATACCGCGTTGCCTTTTCGCGGCTCTGGACGAAGTGAAGGATGGCCGCATCTGGGTCGACGACAATCGTACCGCGTGCATAGTTGGGCCATGGATTCACAACCTCCTGACGCCAATACTCGGGAGCCAAACTGCCCTCCGGAATGGCGGGAATCGGGTAGGGCTCGCCGGTGATCTCACCATAAAAGTCGGGAAGGGGCGGATATATCGGACTGACCGGTGCGGCAATCGCGCGCGGTACGGGACCTGCATTGGGGCGGGCGCAGGCGACAAGGCCTGTCATCGCGCCGAGAGCAACGAAGCTGCGTCGGGTGAACATAGGTAATTCCTTATTCCATGGATCGGGGTGGGGACGGCTATTCCGCCGAAAGTGGTGATTTCTGGCAAAGCTGCCAAGCCACATAGGCCCCTGGATATCTAGTCGGTGTTTGGGCAGCGTACGGCCACGCCTGAATGCTCCATCAGAGCGGCGATATCCAATCGACCGCTCCAAAATACATTGCGCCGTTCTCTGTTTCATCGACCCTGCCTTTTCTCATGCAGGAACCGCTGTTGGTCGATTTGAAAACCAGAGAAGAAGAACCCCCAATAGGATCATCGGCACCGAGAGTGTCTGGCCCATCGTCAGCCCCCAACTCCCGAACTGCAGCGCATGTCCAATGGGGTTCCCTTCGGTCACAAATTGCATGTCCGGCTGCCGGAAAAACTCGACAAAGGCTCTGGACAGGCCATAGCCCACCAAGAATGTCCCGGTAAGGGCACCGGGCCATTTCAGCCAGCCGCGCCGCCAGGCAAGGACAAGCAATACTGCGCCCAGAAAGAGGCCTTCCAGCAGCGCTTCGTAGAGTTGGGATGGGTGCCGCGCGCACAGTCCCTCGACACCCGGGCAGGCCTGCGCGGCCTCTCCCGGAAAAATAACGGCCCAGGGAACGTCAGTCGCGCGGCCCCAGAGTTCGTTGTTTGTGAAGTTGGCCAGCCGCCCGAGCAATAGCCCGGGCGGCGTCGCGATCGCCAGAAGGTCTGCAGTGCCGAGAAGCGGCGCACCTTGGCGGATAGAAAACACCAGACCGGCCACGGCCACACCGGTAAAGCCGCCGTGGAACGACATGCCGCCTTGCCAGACCATGAGAATCTCGAGCGGATTTTGCAGGTAGTATTGCGGTTGATAGAACAGGACGAATCCCAGGCGACCGCCGATAATCACACCGAGGATGATCCACGTGACTAGATCCCCGATCTGACTTGGGTTGAGCGGAGGCCCGGCTTTGGGCCAAAGCGCAGGAGTTTTGACGGCCCTCACGCAAATCTGCCAGCCAATGAGAATACCCGCGATATAGGCGAGGGCATACCAGCGCAGCGCGAAGTGAAACGTACCGATATCGATCGCGAAGAGTTCCGAGCCGATATCTGGGAAGGGAATGGCGGTGGGAAACATTGCTGGTCTTCCTAATCGTGGGAGTGAGATTCTGAATGGGGTTCGTCATTTGGGCGTTGGCGCAGAAACAGCCATTCAAACGCAAAGACAGCGGCCATCAGGCCAAGCGACACAAGCACGATAAGCGGGTCACTTTGCCATTTCAGTGCGCCAAAGACCGACAGCACCACGACATCCAGCGCGATCGCAGTGAGCATCACCCATCCGCTCGCCTTGATGTCCTGTTTCAGATGGCGGAACACACCCCAGTGGATGATGATGTCCATCACCAGATAGAAGAACGCGCCGAGCGACGCGATCCGGCTGAGATCGAAAAACACCGTCAAAAAGCTGGCGATCACCACGGTATAGATCAGCGTATGATCGCGGATCATCCCCGGCAGGCCGAAATGGCTGTGCGGGATCAGCTTCATGTCGGTCAGCATGGTCAACATGCGGGAAACGGCAAAGATGCTTGCGATCAGGCCCGATGAGGTGGCGACGATGGCCAGAAGGACAGTCAGATAGAAACCGGTCTGGCCGAGGGTCGGGCCTGCGGCTTCTGCCAGGGCATAATCCTTGGCGGCGATGATCTGCTCCAGTGTCAGACTGGACCCCACGGCAAATGCCACCAGCAGATAAACAATGACGCAAAGGCCGATGGATACGATGATCGCCCGTCCGACATTGCGATGCGGGTCGGTGACTTCGGCACCGCTGTTGGTGATCGTGGTGAACCCCTTGAACGCGAGGATCGACAGCGCCACGGACGCTATAAAGCCTGTGATTTGCGTCGTTTGTTGATCAGAAGCGGCTTCGAAAGAGATGCCACCCGCCCAAAGCGCCGCAGCTCCGAACAGCGCGATGCCGCCGACCTTGATGATGGCCATGACGATAGAGAACAGCCCGACGGATCGGTTGCCCGCTGCATTGATAAGGTAGGCAAAGACGATGAGGCCCACGCCGAGGGCTGGCACCAACCAGCCGGATTGGTCGAGGCCCAGACCGCGTAGGAGATACGTGGCAAAGGTTCGCGCAACGAGGCTTTCGTTGATCACCATCGACAGCGCCATAAGCAGCGCGGCCGCAGCTGCGATGGTTGTCGGACCATAGGCCTTTTGCAGGATCATCGCGATCCCACCGGCCGACGGATAGGCATTGGACATCTTGATGTAAGTGTAGGCGCTGAACGCGGTCACGATAGCGCCGACCACGAAAGACAGCGGAAAAAGCGGCCCGGCAAGCTGCGCGATCTGCCCTGTCAGCGCAAAGATACCGGCCCCGATCATCACGCCGGTGCCCATTGCGATTGCTCCGGATAATGTAATGCTGTTCGCCTTGTATTCTGAAGTCATTTGGCTTGCTCCTTCGCCGGATCGCGGTTGTTGTTCGTCGCCATCATGTGCCTCGCGTCTCGAACGGCCCGACACATGTCGCAAACCGGATTTCCGGAGGGAACCGCATGCGGCGGATGATCGCGCTGTTCAGTCACGATGTAGTCGCTTTCTGCGCCGGTCCCTTACCGCAACGATGACAAGAGGTGTCAGCGTCAGCGCGCCCAGTCCAATGGCGGCCCAGGCGGCGCGCCCCGGCTCTCCACTGACGGCTTCATTGCCGAAATGGGCCAGAACAAAACTTGCTGGAATGATTCCGGCGAGGGTCGCCACCGCAAAGCGCCAGAAGTGCAGACGACTGAGCCCGGCGGCGTAACTGACGATGTCGAAAGAGATGAACGGCATCAACCGGCTGGCGAAAACCGTGAAGGTCAGCGCATTCTGAGAGCCAAGCCAGCCTTTGTCCACCTTGTCGCCCAACCATCGGGTAAGCACGCCACGCCCCAGAAACCTCGCCAGGGAGAAGGCCGCCAAAGCGCCGAGTTCAGCACCGATGACGATATAGACGGTGCCAGCCGTATGGCCGTATGCAGCCCCGGCGGCCAGCGCAATCGGCGCACTTGGAATGGGCGACGCGACAATCGCGACGGTCATCAAGACAATGATGAGGATTGGCCCCCACCCGCCGACGGCGCTTACCCAGTGGGATATTCGCTCGCCATCAAGGCTTTCTATAAGGTCGGACAGCGGGCTGACAAACAGCGCCAGAGCAGCAAGGACAATGGCAGCTGCAAGGACCGCTTTTGCGGTTGTCCCGCTTAAAATGCCGCGCATTACTAAACACACCTCACGGAAGACAGCGAACGAAGAGAAATGCAGCGGCGAGCAGATCCAAAACGACGCAGAACGGAAATTACCGTTTCAGCATCGACGTGCCAGATGCCCTGCTCTTCGGCGGGGAGCCCAAGACGGCAAGAGCCGCAAATCCCAGCAGTTGAACAAGCGGATTCCGGGACAGCCCGGCAAGCGCCAAAGCCGATACAGGCACTATCGATCAATGCGAGCGTCAATACGGCAATCGCCACAGAGGCTTCTTCAGGCGCCAACAAGCGGACCGGAAAAATGGCTATGACCAGTCCCACGCCGACGAAACTGGCGCTAGCTTTCTGGGCGAGCGCGGGGATCTGACCTCCATCGACTGACATGCTGCGACGCCTCCCCATCCAGCCGGTTGCGTTCAAATCCGTCCAACCCTAATGATTCCGGTCGCTGGAAGGTCAAGGTATTGTCGGGAAATACTTCTGTCAGGCGGCGTCAACAGCCGCGCGCATCATGTCCCGCACCTCGCCCGCGACCTCGTGCAACTCCTCGTTGTCGATGGCCTGCATCGAGGCCACCGGATCGATTGCGCTGATCTCGGTGCCACCGTCCACTTCACGCAGGATGACGTTGCAGGGCAGCATCGCGCCCACCCGCGGCTCGATCCCGATGGCCTTGTGAGCCATTTTCGGGTTGCAGGCTCCAAGAATGCGATAGGGCTCCATATTGGCGTCGAGCTTCTTTTTCATCGTCGCCTTGACGTCGATCTCGGTCAGAATGCCGAAGCCCTTTTCTGCCAGCGCATCGCGGATGCGCAATTCGGCGTCGTCGATGGCGACGTCTTTCAGGATGCGGTCATAGGTATAGCTCATTTCGATCTCCTTTCGGTTACTGTGACAGGTAATTGACGAAGCTCAGGATTCCCGGCAGGACCAAAATGATGCCGAGCAGCATCCAAAAGCCGCCCATTGCGAAACCCATCATGTCGACCTCCAGTTCCGGTCAGCGAAGAGGTGGCGCCGGCCATCGGCCGACGCCGTAATCCTCAATTGTCGCCGGCGTCGTCAGCATCGTTCATGTCGGACCCCATACCCTGGCCCGCGCCGGGCTGACCCTGCATCTGCTCCATCATGCCCGAACGCATCTTCTGCATACGCTCCATTTTCTTGGCCGGTGCGGTCATTTCGTCGCTGGTGATGGCGCCGTCGCCGTCCGCGTCGAGATGCTGGAACTTGTCTACCATTTTCTCGCGGATCATCGCGCTGTGCAGCGCCTCGAACTCGGAAATCGACAATGTGCCGTCGCCGTCGCTGTCATACTCGGTCAGCTTGGCCTGCATCTGCTCGCGCATCTCCTCGGGCGTCACGTTGCCGTCGCCATCGGCATCGAGCATCTGCATCATGGCGCCGCCCATCATACCGGACCCCATATTGCCCATGCCGCCCATCTTGTTGCCGTGCATGCCGTGCATTTTCTGCATCATGCCCGACATATCGCCCATCATGCCGGAACCACCGCCCTGCATCATCATAGCGCCATCAGCGGGTTTTGCTTTGCCGCCGTGGCCGTGACCACTTTGAGCGTAGGCAGCACCGCCAAGTGCGGTTGCAGCAGCCATCGAGAGGGCAAGAATGAAACGTTGTGACATGGTAAACTCCTTTTCCGTTGTCATGACGCTAACCTAGGCATCTCAGACTTGGCCTGCACGGCTTCACGGTGAATTCTTTTGTAACGCATTGTAACGGTGGGCTGATCGTGCAGCTTTTTGCGTTACCAATCCCGTAGCGATCCCGAACCTCACTTCGCGCTGTCCTGAGAAGGCCGACATGCTGTTTTTCAAGGCCACAGACGTGTATGAAGCGGATGCCTTCTTGGCAAAAGGGTGGGTTGATCTGATGGTGGTTGGCACAGGTTAGGTCTCTCCGTCGGCCCGATACCATCACAAGTTTCTGAGTTGACCGTGGCGCATTTTATCGACACACGACCAGCATGGCATGGCTATATCGAAATTTCGATGTTCAAGCGGTTTTGAGACCGGCAGGTTTATTGCTGCTGACAATCATGCTGTTGCTCCAGGCGATACTTCCCGCTTCAGCATCCAATTCGCTGCAATGCCATACCCGCCATCAAGTCGAATCCCAACATGTCGACGACTGCACAATGCACGCGGCCCAGCCAGATGACTCGGCAGATGTCAGCTCTAAAGCCGAAGGTGAGGCCGGCAGCGCCATGCACTGCGGGCCGTCGATGTGCAGCGTTTATGTATCCTTTAATGCGTCGATGCCCGTTTCTGTGAGCACGCCGCTGGCTACAGATCGTTTGATCGAAGGCGGCGCGGTGCCTGCGTCCCTTTCGGGAACCACTCAAGACCGTCCTCCGCGCGACATCTGATCGATTGCCTGACGCGTGGTCGCATCCTGCGATCATGCGATGCTGATTGATTGGAAGCGGCACCTTTGCAGGAGCCGAAATTGAGGTACCCATGCGTGGACGATATTCGGCCCTGGCCGTTCTGGGGCTTGCTGCGGGCGCGGCAGGCGGGATTTATCTGGAAAGGGTTCATCTGAACCCGGCAGGCACGACCGACGCGGCCGGGCCGGACATTCTATATTGGGTCGCTCCGATGGATCCGAACTTCAGGCAACCTGGCCCCGGCAAGTCGCCCATGGGGATGGATCTGATTCCGGTCTACTCTGGGCAGGAAGAAGCGGGCGATCCCGCAGAAGTGACTTTGTCCGCTGGCGAGATCAATGCAATCGGCGTGCGCACGGCGATCGCCAAAACATCCGAGATTTCAAGGCGGATCGAGACGGTCGGCTTCGTCGGCTATGATGAACATTTGACGAGCCACGTTCACACCCGTGTCGAGGGCTGGATCGAGGCGCTCAACGTGCGGGCTGTTGGCGACCCCGTCGAGAAAGGCGATATCTTGTTCGAGATGTTCTCGCCCGTGATCGGATCGTCCAGCAGCGATCTGGTCCGCGCGATAGAGGCCGGTGACAAAAGGATCATCGATGCCGCGCGAAACGCCTTGCGCAGCCAGGGGATGTCGGATGAGCAGATCACCCGGATCGAGGCGAGCGGCACGTCTGTGCGCAATCTCGAAGTTCTGGCGCCACAGGACGGCGTCGTCATCTCGCTTGACGCGGCGGACGGGATGTTCCTGCAACCTGGAACCCGTGCCGTCTCGCTGACCGATCTCAGTGCCGTCTGGCTGATCGTTGACGTGTTCGAGCGGGACATCGCGCGGCTGACCGAAGACATGCGTGCCGTCGCCACGTTCGACCATCTGAGTGGCCGCACCTTCGAAGGTGAAATCGATTACGTCTACCCCGAGCTCGACTCCGAGACGCGCACTCTGCCCGTGCGTCTGCAGTTCAACAATTCCGAAGGGCTCTTGCGGCCCAACATGTTCGGCACTGTCAGCCTGATCCCGAACGAGACGCGCATGGCGCTGACAATCCCAACCGAAGCGATCATCCGCACCGGGTCCGCCGAACGCGTCATCCTGAAAACCGGCGAAGGTACGTACAAACCGCGCCTCGTCACGACGGGGCTGCGCGACGAATTCGGCGAAGGCGGACGTACCGAAGTGGTTCAGGGCCTCGCTCCGGGCGAAGAGGTCGTCGCGTCGGCGCAATTCCTGATCGACAGCGAAAGCGCGCTGAGCGCCGGATTGAAGCGCATGGCGCCAACGGACGACGCGCCTGCCGACGGGATGGGTGAGTTGATTGCATTGGATCAAGAGGCGCGGATCGCGACGATCCGGCACGGCGCGCTCGACGCGCTGGACTGGCCTGCGATGAGCTCGCGCTTTGCGGTGCGCGCGGATGTCGCGCTGGATGGTTTGCAGATCGGCCAGCACGTCGCCTTTCGCGCCGCGCGAGGCGCGGACGGGCTGCTGGGGCTCATTGCGCTGGGGAGCGATGATGGTGTTGCGGCAACAGGCAACGGGAGGGTTGTCGCGCTCACGGCTGATGGAAAACTGACGCTCGCCCATGATCCCATTCCAGAACTAGGCTGGCCTGCGATGCAGATGGACATGCCCGTCGCGGGGTTTGACCCTGCTTCGGTTCCGCTGGATGCGCCGGTCGAATTTGATCTGTCCAAGGGCCAGGGCGGCGTTTTCACGGTGGTGGCCGTTCGCGGCGAAGGCACGGACAGCGGCGATGACATGGCACATGACACGCCGATGACGGATTCTGCAGCCAAGGCCGCGCCGGACGCAGGCACGACACCGCCCATAACCGTACCCGGCACCATCGACGCCATCGATCCGGCCGCGCGAACGGCAACCATCACCCATGGCTCAATCACCGAAACCGGGATGCCCGGCATGACGATGGATTTCGCGATTGACCCTTCGGTAGATGCCTCGGCCCTGCCCGAGGGCCGCGAGGTCACCCTGAAGTTTCAGAAAAACCCCGATTTCTCGATGACCCTCGTCGGAATCGCGCAAGAGACGGAGGCCGTCCAGTGATCCGTGCCATAATCCGTGCGTCGATTGCCAACCGCGTCATCATCCTGGCGCTGGCGATCATGATGGGCGTCGTGGGCGTCTGGGCCATTCGAGAAACACCGGTGGATGCCATTCCCGATCTGTCGGACGTGCAGGTGATCGTGCGCACCCCCTATGCCGGTCAGGCGCCACAAGTCGTCGAAGATCAGATCACCTACCCGATTGCTACCGCCATGCTGGCCGTACCCGGCGCCAGCGCCGTGCGCGGCTTTTCGTTCTTTGGTGACAGCTATGTCTACGTGGTCTTCGAGGATGGCACCGATCTGTATTGGGCACGCACACGAGTGTTGGAATACCTCGGCCAGATCACGGCAAACTTGCCCGAAGGCGTGTCACCTCAGCTCGGGCCCGATGCGACTGGCGTGGGCTGGATCTATCAATATGCCCTCATCGACCGAACCGGCGGACATGATCTGTCCGAGTTGCGCACATTGCAGGACTGGTTCCTGAAATACGAATTGCAGACCGTCGATGGCGTGTCCGAGGTTGCCACCATCGGCGGTATGGTCAAGCAATATCAGGTCGTCGTCGACCCGAACAAGCTGCGCGCCTACGACGTGACGCTCGCACAGATCCGCAGCGCCATCGAGGACGCAAACCGCGAGACCGGCGGCAGCGTGATCGAGATGGGCGAGGCCGAGTACATGGTCCGCTCCACCGGCTACATCAACGAGTTGTCCGACCTTGCAAAGGCCCCGCTGATGGTGAACGCGCGCGGTGCGGCCGTCACATTGGGGGACGTGGCCCATATCCGCCTCGGTCCCGAGATGCGCCGCGGCGTGGGAGAATTCAATGGTGAGGGCGACGCGGTGGGCGGCGTCGTCATCCTGCGCTGGGGCGGCAACGCGCTGGCCACTATCAAGGCCGTCGAGGCGCGCATCGAAGAACTGCGCACCAGCCTGCCCGAGGGGGTCGAGATCGTCACCACCTATAACAGGGCGGGCGTGATCGAACGCGCCATCGACAACCTGCGCAAGAAGCTGACCGAGGAATTCATCGTCGTCATTCTGGTCTGCGCGGCGTTCCTTCTGCATATCCGCTCATCGCTGGTCATTCTGGTGTCGCTGCCACTGGGCATTTCCGCCGCCTTCATCGTCATGAAATTGCAGGGCGTAAATGCGAACATCATGTCTCTGGGCGGGATCGCCATCGCCATCGGCGCGATGGTGGATGCGGCCATCGTGATGATCGAGGCGATGCACCGAAGGCTGGAAAAGGAGAAACTGACCAACGAGAACCGATGGCGGATCGTCGGCGAATGCGCCTCCGAAGTAGGACCGGCGCTGTTCTACTCCCTCGCGATCATCACGGTCAGTTTCCTGCCTGTCTTCGTATTGGAAAGCCAGGAAGGACGGCTGTTCAAACCGCTGGCCTTCACCAAGACCTACGCGATGGCCGCGGCGGCGATCCTGTCCATCACGCTTGTGCCGGTACTGATGGGATATTTCGTGCGTGGGCACATCGTGCCGGAGCGAAAGAACCCGCTGAACCGGATCATCATCTGGATCTACCGCCCGTTTCTGGATGCTGCCGTCGCCTGGCCCTGGGCAACGACACTGCTGGCGGGTCTGGTGGTGGCGTCGATGTGGTGGCCCTTGCAGCGGATCGGAAGCGAGTTCATGCCCGAACTGAACGAAGGCGATTTTCTATACATGCCGACACTCTATCCGGGTATCTCCATCGGAAAGGCGCGTGAGGTTCTGCAGCAGACCGACCGGATGATCGCCACGATCCCCGAGGTTAAGACCGTTCACGGCAAGCTGGGCCGCGCGGACACCGCTACCGACCCCGCGCCCCTGACGATGATCGAAACGACGATTCAGCTGAAACCCGAGGCGGAGTGGCGCGAGGGCATGACCATGGAAGGAATTCGCAACAATCTGGACAAGGCCGTGCAGATTCCCGGCGTGACCAACGTCTGGATCCAGCCCATCAAGAACCGCATCGACATGCTGGCCACCGGCATCAAGACGCCGGTGGGTGTCAAGATATCCGGCGCCGATCTGCGCGTGATCGAAGAGATCGGGATCGAGGTGGAACGCACGGTCGCCAACGTGGAAGGTACCGCCTCGGCCTATGCAGAACGGCCGATCGGCGGACGTTTCATCGAGATCACGCCCGACCGCGATGCGGCCGCCCGCTATATGATGAGCGTGCGGGACATTCAGGACGTGGTTCAGACCGCCATCGGCGGGATGCAGGTTTCGGAATCCGTCGAGGGACTGGAGCGTTATCCGATCAATATGCGCTATCCGCAGGAATGGCGCGACAGTCCCGAAACCCTGCGCGATCTGCCCGTCGTCACACCCTCGGGAGCGCATATCCCGCTGGGGGCGTTGGCCGAGGTAAAGATCGTTGACGGTCCTGCCATGATCCGCTCCGAAAACGCGCGGCGCACCGGTTTCGTCTTTATCGATATCGCCGGGCGCGATCTGGGCGGATATGTGAAAGAGGCCCGCGCACTCGTGGCCGATCAGGTCACGCTGCCGCCGGGCTATTCGATCACCTGGTCAGGCCAGTACGAATATATCGAACGGATGCAGGAACGGCTGACGCTGGTTGCCCCCGCGACACTGCTGATCATAACCCTGATGCTGTTTCTGGCGTTCAACCGGATCATCGAAGTGGCTATCATCCTTGCGGCCCTGCCTGTGGCCCTAGCCGGGGGCGTGTGGTTTCTGTGGTATCTCAGCTTCGACATTTCCGTCGCCGTGCTGGTGGGTTTCATCGCGCTGGCGGGCGTGGCGGTCGAGACAGCCATCGTGATGCTGCTTTATCTCAACCTCGCCTGGGACAAGCGCAAGGAGCGGGCGATACTTGAATCGCGGCTGATGACCGCGACCGATGTCGAGGAGGTGGTGTTCGAAGGCGCGCTCTTGCGAGTGCGTCCCAAGATCATGACCGTCGCGACAATTTTCGCAGGCCTGATCCCGATCATGTACGGCACGGGGACCGGCTCGGAGATCATGCAGCGGATCGCCGCGCCAATGGTGGGCGGTATGGCAACCGCGACCTTGCTAACCCTGTTCGTGATCCCGTCAATCTTCGTGATCTGGAAACGGCTGGCCCTGAAACGGGTCAACCGTGAGTTGCAGCGCCCGGCCCCGACCGATGCAATTGCCACCCTAGCCGAATGACGCTTGGCCATAACTCCACTGAAAGGACTACCAATGAAAACCCTCTCACTTTCGATCCTCGCCCTTGTGTTGTCAGCGCCCCTGGCGATGGCGCAAACCAGCGACAGGACGGATCATTCCCAGATGCAGATGAGCGATACGCAAATGGAAGGCGCGGTGCATACCACCGCCACCCTGAATTCCATCGGCGACGGCACCGTCAATGTCAGCCATGATCCGATCCCCGAAATAGGCTGGCCCGCGATGACCATGGATTTTGCCCTCACTGCCGAGGCGCAGATGATGGGCGAGGTTTCGGTCGGAGACAAAGTCACTCTGATGCTGATCAAGGGCGAAGATGGCATGTATGCCATTGGCGCTATGGTGCCGGAGTAAAACCGCGTGCCGGTCTGGAACTGAGTGAGCGGGAGCAGCTGTGTTTCGCTGGCCTCGCCAGCTAAAACGCGTGCTGGACGTTCCTGAACGTGGTGGATCGGATTGACGATTAATCTGTCTGGCTCTGAAGCCCATATCTTGCAGATGTATTCGTAAGGCGTAAGGCGTAAGGCCGCCGAGGGTCTTGCGCCTGCGCGCGAAATTTTAGGCTGCCATGAAGTCGGTGAGATGCGTGCGGGTATTGCCAAGTTGTTTTCGGCTTAAGCAGCGGTTAGTTGATGGCGATGTAACTACCGACTTCAATGTCGCGCCTGAAGAGCTTTCGCTACCCTCGTGGGATCATTGCCTACTCGGCCTGAGTGTATCATCGCTTCGCCTTGAATACGGCGGATGTTGAGGATCTGCTGGCAGAGCGGGGTGTCATTGTCAGCCGCGAGGCCATCCGCCTGTGGGTCAATCGGTTTGGCGAACATTTCGCTCGATGCGTTCGCCGAGACCGTCCACGACCGAACGACAAGTGGCATTTGGACGAAGTCGGCATCACGATCCGCGGCAAGAAGCATTGGTTGTGGCGGGACATCGATGCAGACAATGATGTGTTGGATATCCTCGTACAAACTCGGTGAAACGCAAAGGCGGCAAAGCGGATCTTCCGGCGCTTGATCGACCAGTTTGGTAAGCTGAGGGTTGTCATTACCCACAAATTGCGCAGCTACATAAAGCCGGTCAGCGCGCTGGCATCGCAGGCTGACCATCGCGCGCACACAGGACTGAACAACGCAATCGAAGTCTCGCACAGACCGACCCGCAAAAGGGAGAAGGTGTTCGGCCGGTTCAAGTAACACCGGCAAGCCCAGAGATTTCTATCGGCGCATGACCAGATCAATCTCATCTTCCGTCCCCGCCGTTATCAACGCACTGCAATTTCTTATCGCCATTCTCGCAAAGATGCTTTCAGCCTGTGGGGCGACTACACCGCTGAAATGGCAGTTTGAGCGTGGTCGATAGCCATCTTGCGGTCGGCTGAAAACAACTTGGCAATACCCACTCAGTTGGTGCCGCAACCGCAGGCGCCCGACTTTGCAGCCGACGCTTGAACGGTTTCCTGAATTTCCGGTCCGACATCAGCATCGCGACCAGATCCCTCTCCACCGCAGCACCCTCCGGGCTTGGTGGGTTCGGCTGGGGATTGATCTGTACGAGTCTTCTTTTTTCCATTTAAGCCTCCTGTGCATTAAGGGGTCGTAATGTAGACGTCGGCCGGGGCGTTGCGTCACAGCGACAGAGCGGTTCACCTCGTGAAAGAAACGGGGCCGAAGCAGAAATCCGCGATGCCGTTTCAAGCCCCGTAGCCGTAGGCCCAGGATGACATGCGACCCAAATGCATGTCGATTTCGCGCACGCCGGACACGTTTTCGACTGCGACGCGCACGGCGTTTTCCTCGAACTTGCTGTCCACGACGCCCTAGACAGAAACGTGGCCATCCTCCACTGTGAAATTGACAAGGCTAACCGTGATATCGGGCACCTCTTTCAATGCGGTCTCGATGCGGGCGCGTAGGTCACGGTCGTCTTGGGAAGGCTCGGGCAACGCCCCGCCCGCGATCGCAGAGAGAGCGTGCAACAGGTTTGAGCGGCTTACGATACCCACGATTGCGCCAAGGCGCGTTACCGGAACCCGCTTGATCCGGTATTTTTTGAGCAGCCGTGCGATAGTTCCAACGAAGGTGTCCTCGTCGATGCGGATCACTCGCCTGTCATCATGTCCGAAACTTTGTGGCTGCGCACCTTCACAAAATCCTGTGCCGATTCCCCGGTGCCTTTGAACAGATCGAGGCACCAAGATCGGCGGGGGCCATTCTCGTCACGGATGCGCTGCATCAGATCGCCTTCGCTGATAAGTCCGGCAAGCTTTCCGTCGGCATCGGTGACCGGCAGCGCGCTGACATGATGCGCCAGCATAAGTTCGGTCGCCTCGGCAACCGTCGCGCTCTGCGGGACCGAGATGACCGTCGCGGTCATGAAGTCCTGTGCTTTCATGAAGTCCTCCTGACTCTTCCTGGGGTTCTGTGAAATTACTCAAGCGCCAATAGTCAGCATCAGATCGGTCCCAAGGCTATAGCGCGGAATATCAAGATTGCGCGGTGCAGGCCCTTTGCGGATGCGGCCGGACCGGTCGTAGTGGGATCCGTGGCACGGGCAGAACCAGCCTCCGAACTCTCCAACGCTGGCGCCATTCTGGCCGACCGGTACGCAACCCAGGTGAGTGCAGATCCCGATCACGATCAGCCACTCGCCGGCCTCATCTGCAGACCGGTTTACATCGAGCGCTGGCATATCCTGAGCGTTGTTGGGATTTTCATCCGTGTAATCAATCGGGTCGATAAGGTCATCAAGCGGCGTGGCGCGTGCCTTTGCGATCGTCTCGGGTGAGCGGCGCCAGATGAAGACCGGCTTACCGGCCCATTTGGCGGTGATTCGAGTGCCTACAGCCACCTCCGTCAGGTCGATGGAGATCGTCGACTGGCTGACCACATCGGCCGAGGGATTCATGGAATCGATCAGCGGCCAGATGCCAGCACCTGCCGCGACCGCTCCCGTGGTGGCGGCTGCATAATATAGGAAGTCGCGGCGTTCGGCTTTGCCGGTTTCTTCCGTTTTTTGCTCTGCGTCGGGCATCTTGCTCTCCATCATTTGTTCCCGGTCGGTTGTGGTGACACCATCCGTCACGTCACCGCCAGTCCCATAAAACAGCCCTGATCAATGACCTTCGTTCCGCACCTCTAAATCCCGGCTTCCTTTTTCCACAACAGAGCGCGGTATCTCGGCCGCTACGAGCAAAGCCACCAGTTCGACGGCCAGGTCCCGGCGGAATCCGGCAAGAAGATAGACGCAGTCTTTTGGTCCCAGGCCCAAAACCTTTGCGGCCTCAGTCAGGCTCTGGCCTTGATCTTCGATCCGGCGAAACAGGTCGCGCGACAGTGGCGCATCGACGTGGCGCGGATGCGCCGCACACGCACAGCTCATCCGGTGAACGAGGCTGAACAATTCTGTAGCGGCCGCAAAGCGCTCTTGCGTTTCTGGATCCGACGTGGGCGCGTTTTTGCACATTGTCTCGATTTCTCCCTTTGGAGTACCCGAACACGGGCATCTTCATGGGAGTAGACGCTGCCTGGCGGCATCTGTTACAGGCAAAGAAATAGCCAACCTCAGGTGGGTGCTTCCTCCGGCGCGCAGTGCGTTTCGTTTTCCGGACTTTCGCACCCGACCGGCGGACAGTAGCAATCGTCCCAGCCTGTCTTGCAGCACTTGCCGCAATGGCCCGTCAGCGCATCACGTAGGCCGGCACGCGCACGATGCAGGCGTACTCCAAGCGCATTTCGGGTTAATCCCAAGTCGGCAGCAACCGTAGCGTGGCCTTCCTCGCCGAAGTCAATCCGCCGGATCAGGTCGGCATCGGCGTGGCGCAGCGCGGGTATCAGGCCGCTCAGACACAGGCAAAATTGCGCCATCTGCCCGGGCGCATCATCCGACCACTCCTCTGGTTCCCGGCCATAAGCCTCGCTCAGACGCCCGCGCCTTGCCAATTTGCGGAAGTGATCGTTCATCGTCGTTCGCAAGATCGCGTAAAGCCAGGCATCCATCCGCTCCACATCCCGCAACTGATCTTTGCGCGTCAGCACCCGAATGCAGAATTCTTGCAGGACATCCTCGGCATCGGCCCGGTTGCGCAGCCGCCGCACTAGAAAACCCAGAAAGGCCTGTCGCCCGTCCGATAGTGCTGTTTCGGCTGCGCTGTCGTTAACCTGCGTCTCGTTTTGCGGTTTTTCTGTCATGATCGACACATCCTTCCAAAGAAATGTATGGTCGCTTGTCAGGAAAACAATGTCGGACAGTCGTGCGCACGTTGGGTAGTGTACTATGATGTGGATAGGGTCCAAAGTGCCGAGTCCGGCAAGCAGTCAATAACATATGATATCGACAAAGCGTAGGGAGTGGGAGCCCGTGATTGCTATCGAAACGAGGATCAGGGCGATACGGTTCAGGTTCAGCCAAACAGCAAAGGCTCAAAGCGTCTACAGTATGCGCCGTAACAAAGACGCCATATGTGCGTCAATTCGTACGCGCCCCCTTTGAAATTTGGAATTTGCAAAATGCGACAAAACAACCCTGAGAGAATGAAAGGGTCCCATTACGGCCGGTCCCCTCTTGGTAACGCTCTTGCAGATAAAGACGTATGAGATTCCACTCACGCCCGAATCTGGGCCTCTTGGGCATCGGGGCGACAACATGACAGTCTTAAATGCGTTCAAAATTATCATTGTAATGCTGCTTTGGGCAGCATGCTACCCACTCTTAACGATCGGCATTGTCCTCGCACCACACCTGAGTTTTGCCACACTGCGCGCCGTTATCGCCGGTCTGGTTCTGGTCGGGGTGGCCTGTGCGCTACGCCGCCCGTTTCCTCGCGATGCCAGAGTTTGGATGACTTTGGCTGTCATGGGCCTCGGGGGGACCAGCCTCGGCTTTCTGGGCATGTTCCACGCGGCGGAATTCGTCTCGCCCGGGATCGCCACGGTCATTGCGAACACCCAGCCTCTGCTGGCGGCGGGACTGGGCGGTATCATATTGGGGGAACGTCTGAGTCGCCGGGGGAAGGTGGGGCTGTTCATCGGCTTTCTGGGGATTGTCGTCATCGCAGCCCCGCAGCTTTTTTCCAGCGGCGGGGACAATTACGCCATTGGCATCGCGTATATCGTTCTTGCGGCACTTGGTGTCACTGTCAGCAATGTGACGATCAAGAAGATCATTGGCCGGGTCGATCTGCTCATGGCAATGGGTTTGCAGTTTTTGATCGGGAGCATACCGCTGGCTCTCGCGGCGGGGATCATGGAGAACCCTGCGGCAATCCAGTGGTCGTTCACCTTCATCACGGTCTTGCTTACGCTCGCCCTGTTCGGCTCGGCACTGGTTTACATTCTTTGGATGTCGGTTCTAAGTGAAGTGCCGCTAAATCAGGCCAATGCGTTCAGTTTCCTTATTCCGGTCTTCGGCCTGACGATGGGAGTGTTGTTTTATGGCGAATCCCTGGGCCTGCTGAAACTCCTCGGAATTTTGCTGGCGATTATTGGCGTCGTTCTGGTGACCCGAAAAGGTGCCGCACCGGAGGCCAATGCGCCGACGCCACTCAGCATCGCACCGAATTGACGCATTTCATAGCGAAACCAGCATGGCTAGACGATTGCAAAGGAATCTCTTCTGAGATCTGACGCGCGGGTGGACTATTTCGAGGCTTGCCTGACGATGGGTACTTGGGTCGAGACGGTCTTTCTGGAATCCCTTTACCACATGAAAATCTTACTTTCCGGCTCCGATAATATACCTGATTTCCGAGCCGACAAAGCGTGTCATGACTCGTGGGAACAATTACATAGTGCTCTGGGCGGTATTCCAAGTAACTGATAAACGGAAGCAACGACAAACTTTTGCCCAACGGGTTGGTTCGTAAAGAATGTGTGGCTGTATTTGGGTCGACCATGACTAAACTCTTCTTTCAGAGGTGGCTCGGGAAAACTGAACATCCGGGATAAGTGGATTTTCCGCGCAACAGCAGCATGATGCTGCAAGCAAGGAGAGAACCATGACAAGACGACCACGCCGGAACCACAGCCCGGCATTCAAGGCGAAAGTGGCTGTTGCCGCAATCAAGGGTGAGAAGACGCTGATCGAGCTGGCGCAGGATTTCGACGTCCACCCGAACCAGATCAAGCAATGGCGAGATCAACTTCTTGAAGGCGCCACGGGCGTTTTCGGAGCCGCGATAAAGTCGGATGCAGAACCGGCAATCGACGTGAAGACCCTGCATGCGAAGATCGGGGAGCTGGCGCTGGAGAACGATTTTTTGTCCGGCGCGCTCGGCAAGGCGGGTCTGTTTCCGAGCGCAAAAAGATGATCGATCACACCGCGAGGCTCAGCGTCAGCCGTCAGGCCATCGTTCTGGGGATCAGCCGGGGCAGTGTCTATTACCAGCCCCGGCCAGTGGCCGATGCCGACCTGAAGCTGATGCACCGGATCGACAAGCTGCACATGGAGTTCCCGTTCGCGGGCAGCCGGATGTTGCGGGGGCTGCTGGTGCAGGAAGGATTCAAGGTCGGGCGGCTGCATGGTCGCCACGCTGATGAAACGGATGGGCATCGAGGCGCTGTATCGCAAGCCCAACACCTCGAAACCGGCGCCGGGGCACAAGATCTACCCCTACCTGCTGCGGAAACTGCCGATCACCCGGCCCAATCAGGTCTGGGCGATGGACATCACCTACATTCCCATGGCCCGAGGGTTCATCTACTTGGCCGCCGTGCTGGACTGGTTCACGCGCCGGGTTTTAGCATGGCGGGTATCGATCACGCTGGAAGCCGATTTCTGCATCGAAGCCGTCGAGGAGGCGTTGGTGCGCCACGGCAACCCCGATATCTTCAATACGGATCAGGGCAGCCAATTCACCTCGACCGAGTTCATCAAGGTGCTGGCGAGCCGGGAGATCAAAATCAGCATGGATGGCAAAGGGGCCTGGCGCGACAACGTCTTCGTCGAACGGCTCTGGCGGAGCATCAAATACGAGGAGGTCTACCTGCACGCCTACGCCAGCGTCCCGGAGGCCCGTGCCTCCATCGGCCGCTATCTCGGCTTCTACAACAGCCGACGCCCCCATTCATCGCTTGACGGGAAAACCCCCGATCAGGCTTACTTCAACATGCCCCGGCCCCAAGCGGTCGCGGCATAACCAAGGCGGAAAACCACTTACGAAACGCTCGGAAACTGCTCAGACAAACCGAGCCAGCTCTTTCGATATTGCTCATCCCACTCATAAACCAGCGGAGAGGTTGTCAACCCGTCCAACCAATGGGCGTGCGGCATGAGATAGTGCTTCACGCTGCCTAGTCATCACTGCTGTCTCGTGAAGCGGCCGCGAGTTGACGCCAGCGGCCCCAACGAGGGATGAACATTGGCACCTGCCGCTGATAGGCGCGGTAGGCTTCGCCAAACTGCTGGAGTACCTGCTGTTCCTCACGCAGAGCCAGCCATGTGTAGACAAGCACGATCACCGGAAAAAAGCCGACCGAGAAAAGCGTCGGCCAATGCACCACGCCTTCTCCGAACAGAGCAATAAACAGACCTGTGTACTGCGGATGCCGCACATACGCATACAAACCGTCTGTCACCAGACGGTTTTCGCCTCGTGCCTTGTGGACCTGACGCCACCCCTGAATAAAGAGACCTATCCCGATAAAGCCGAGCGCATAGCCTAGCAGCATTGAGATTAGCATGCCGGTTTCGCCGAACCCTACCAGGGTCGACCAAAGACTGGCGCTGACATATTCGCTATCCAAACCGAAGAAGCGCACCAACAGATAGATAGTGAGCGGAAAGCCGTACATTTCCGCATAAAGCGCGATGATAAAGGCCTGAACCACCCCGGCGCCGACCCATTCCCGCCAGTTCTTCGGCGCGAAATAACGATAGAAGAACCAAGACACCAAGACGATAACGATCAGTGTGATGCCCCAGGCTCCAGCGTGGTTAAACGATTCATTCATGGTTTGATCCATCTATATCCCGGCCGAATGTTGGCATCCCATGCAACTCGCCGCCTTCGGTAAATCTGCGCAAAACAGAGACGTCTTTCGGCGACAGTTCCGGTACGTTACCCACATCCGCATCCACCGCGTAAAATGCGGGCCTGGGCTGAGCGACTGCTATGGCGGTCGTCATTAGCAACGCCGAGGTTGCGGCCGTGATTTCTCTGAACATCAGAATAGGTCCTTTGATCTGCTTGTAGGATTTCTGTGTGGGCACATAACCCTCGCCAAAGCTGTGATTTCAGCCCGCCGATGAGCGGCCCAGCCTGCAAGAAAGAGGGACATGCCAAATGCGAGGATAAACGGAATAAGTGTCATGTTGGGTCTCCTTGAATCTCATAGCCTTGTGCAAATGATCGAGCTTGGACGGATCAATGCCCGCCACAGCAACCTTTGGATCGAACACCAGCACTCTCCTTAACCGAAGCACCCTGCCCCTCTGCCACAGCGGGTTTGCGAATTTCATCGGCGGTACTTTTCGGCGCATCCACGGCCGACTCGCAGCAACAGCCACCTTGTTTCTGTTCAGGTATTGCGGTTTGTGTGTTCGCCTTCGCGCACATGTTCATATCCTCCATCAGGAATTGACTTCTATAGAGTTAAGACGCGCCGGGCGGCCCAGCATTACAGACAGCAAGCAGCTCAGGTTTTTGCATCGCCGTTCAACTGGCAACCGCAGCCCGCAACGCCGTGCTGTCGGCAAATCATGTGCATCTCGCCAATCCGATCCTTCAGGCCTTGCCGCCCGAGGGCAAGATGCATGGTCACCTCGTTCAGGCTGAGCCCATGTTTGTCAGCAACCGATTTGGGCACCGCCCCTTCCAAATCGATGGCGCGAACAACGTTTGCCTGTTGCGGTGGAAGCGTCGACAAGAGCAAGTCGAGGCAGTCGCATATCAGCGCTCCTAGCTCCTCGTCGCGAATTGGATCTGCATTGCTCGGTGATTTCACGAGCATGTTCCGCAGACAGAGCTGCAATGATGCTTTCTCCGCGAAGGTGCTCTGCTCGTTAAAGCATCAGCGCTCTTGAAACCATGCCGCCCTGCCCGTCTGAGGGCCGCAGGACGCCCAATCGGCTGATCGTGCATATCAGCTTCACGACGGCTCTCGCCCGGTCCAGTCATTGACACCTCCCGATAAAAGCTGCTGTTGATCAAGAGACGCGCGGCATGAAAGATCCTTACATCTGGGGCATCAATTCCCTCTGAGGCGGGGACGACAAGGATCGTATATTGCGCGAATGGTTACAGTCACACTGCATAAACCGGCCTTCGCCGCAGACCGGGCAGAACTCGGCAATCTTTGTCTTCAATGCAGCTCGGCTTCGATGGACGCGGACACCCAAGGCGTTCAGACTCACCCCCAGATCAGCCGCAATCTCTTTGCGTGAATCGTCCCTCAAATCCAGACGCGTCAGCAATTCGGCTTGGGCAGGATCCAGCTTTCGCATCGCGGCAGAAACGCAACTGCAGGCGCGGCCATCGAAATCCTCTGTCTCCGGCGCCAGTATTTTGGCCTCGTTTGCATAGGCTTCTGCCCCTCGATTTCTCGTCGCCCGACGCCGATAATAGTCGGTCAGAGTGTGCCGCAAGGTGATGCCCATCCAGGCATCCAGTCGCTCGCCGCTCCTAATAGTGGCGTGGCTTTGCAGCACCTTGACGCAGAAATCCTGAAAAACATCTTCGGCATCCTGCGCAGAGCTGAGGCGTTTGCGAAGAAACCCGAGAAACTTGTTGCGGCCTTCGATGAGTTTTGCCTCGGTGTCACAACGCGAGACCTCTGGCATTGCGGGTCTTGGTTCAGCGAACATGTTTCGCTCCTTTCACATGGTTTCGTGCAGCACCGGAATCCGGTACTAGCGGTCAGACGTGTGAAAGGATTCGCGGCGGATGGAAGCGCATCTTTTCTGCCGCGGATGGTAGAAAATCCGTCTCTCGGGAGATCTCCGGCGCGCTATCGAAACGCGTCAAAGCCAAATCGTTGGTAGGCAGATTCACCAGAATGCAGCTGTGCCCGCTATGGCAGTTCCTGTCGGACCCGGGCTGCGCGGCGCGGTCAACGATCACGCCGCCGCCAGCCGCCGAAGCGACGGCAGGTTGCGCGGTTAAGTCGCGATGATTGATTTTTGGCGACACAGCCAACGCAGAGGCAAGAATGGCCGTGACTGCGGCAGCAACTGTCACCGCCCGCATCCAAATGGCCCAATTTCTCTGCATTGATCTGAACATGCTTCCGTTCTTTTCTTGTATTGCGTATTCAAGTATTAGCTTCTGATCGGTGGCTTTTCTTGATCTGGTTCAGATTTAAGGTCACGAGTGCCCAAGAGCGATACGCAGATCGCGGGCAACTTTGCTTGCTTTCTCACAGTGGCACTTGGAAATGACGCATTCCTTTCTGGGTTAAGCTGCACGGCGCGTTTTGTGCGCCGTGCATAAAAGTGTCTCTTTGTTCAGCGGTCGTTACCGGCATTCGGAGGCAGCGGGCTACTGTACTCTCTATCGCGTCCCGTCCTCATATCGCGCCGTTGCATGTTCCGGGGGTGGACATCGGCGTCGTTTGGGTTAACCTTTCCGTCAAGGAAAGCGCCGTTATGCCCGACGCTGCTTTTCGTCATTACTCCGGAGTTTGATCCGGCGCTCTGCGCACGAAATTCGTGATGGCCTGTTCTGTAACCCGAATCTGCCAAGGCAACGCCGCCTGCGAAAATGGCGCTGGCCAGTGCGAAGACGTGGATGATATTGCGTTTCATTATGAAGCTTCCTTCTGCTCTCGTTGTCGATGACCTCAAATTGAGCATTGCACAGGCATTCGCAATGGGCCTCGCAGGCGGCTTTGTAACGGCTTGTAACGTGGCGTCCCTATGATACTTTTCGTTACATTTTTCAGGCAAGTAGCAGATACATCTCACCGGAGAACCTATACTAACGCCATATGTCAGATGTGCCTCATATCCTTGTCGTTGACGACAGCCTTGAAATTCGAAACGCAGTGTCCCGTTATCTCGTGAAGAACGGGATGCGGGTGACGAAGGCTGAAAATGCGTCTGAAATGGATGCGGAATTGGCGAAAAGCCGATTCGATCTTATTGTGCTGGATGTCATGATGCCCGGAGAGGACGGACTTTCTGTCTGTCGGCGTCTATCCTCCAACGGCTCGATACCCATCCTGATGCTCACGGCCTTGGGAGAAGAGATGGACCGTATCGTCGGCCTCGAAGTCGGTGCGGATGATTATCTGGCCAAGCCTTTCAATCCGCGTGAATTGCTGGCGCGCATCAAGGCCATCGTCAGACGCTCGGCCCGGCCCGAAGTGTTTGGGGGAACATTGACTGGAAAGCGTATCAGGTTCGGGCACCAGATGCTGGATACCGACACCCGCGTTCTGGTAGATGACGAGGGTGTGGAAGCACAGCTCTCCGTGTCCGAATTCAAACTTCTGACCGTCCTTCTGGAGCGGCCGCGCCTTGTCCTGACGCGTGAGCAGCTTCTGGATCTGACTGCTGGGCGAACGCCCGGACTGTTTGATCGGACGATCGACAATCAGATCAGCAGGCTGCGGCGCAGCGTCGAAAAGGATCCGATGCGACCCAAGCTGATCACGACCGTGCGGGGCGAGGGATATTGCCTGTCTGCCGAAGTTGAGGACGCAAGCTGATGCGCAGATTTCTGGGAAGCTTGCGGGGCCAGTTGGTGCTGCTGATCATCGGTGCGCTGATGCTGGCGCAAGCGATCAGCCTGTGGCTCTTCGTGGACGAACGCGGCCTTGCAGTTCGCGCGGCCCTCGGGGCCGAAGCGGCGGGACGCGCTGCGAATGTCGCCCGTCTCATCGAGGAGGCGCCGCTGGAACTGCAGGCGTCGATCCTGCGCGCGGCTGACTCGCCTCTGGTGCGGTTTGATGTGACGTCCGAGCCGGCTGTCGATCATCTCGATCATGTCGACCGTGGCAGTGTCGAGGCCCGCATGCGCGCGCTTTTGGGGCCAAAGGACAATCGCCCGATCAGGGTCGAACTGCACGAGGCCGAGGGGACGCTGATGCCAATGTCCCATATCAACGCAGACGGCACCAATATGCATCTGCAAATGGTTCCTGGCGGGCTGCTGACGCTCGAGATGACCGTATCGGTGGGGCTGCAGGACGGGCGATGGCTGAACGTCGATACGCGGTTCAATCGCCCGCCGCTTCAGTGGCCGCTCGTCTCGACCCTTAGTTTCGGTATCACCGCCGCTCTGCTGCTGGTTGCTGCGATATGGTTTTTGTTGAGCCGTTTGACGGGGCCGCTGCGGCGCGTGGCGTCCGCCGCCGAAAGCTTTGGCAGGGGCGAAGCGCCGGGCACGCTGCCTGCAATGGGCCCGCGCGAAGTGCGCGATCTGACGGTGGCCTTCAACGATATGCAGGACCGCCTGACCCGCCACATTGCCGATCGCACCAGGGTTCTGGCGGCGCTGGGGCATGATCTGCGCTCACCGCTGACGGCGCTCCGCGTCCATGCCGAAATCGTCGACGACGAGGATATTCGCGTCAGCATGATCTCTTCTATCGAAGAGATGCAGGACATGGTCGAAAGGACCCTGGCCTTCGCGCGCGGCATGGCCACCTCAGAGGAAGCTCAGACGGTGGACATGCGCGACTTTCTTGAAAAACTGCAGCAGGACATGCACGGAGGTTTCGAGATTGGCGATGTTGGCCTAATACATGTCCGGCTGCGCCCAAATGCGATGCGCCGCGCCTTGCGCAACCTCATTGTGAATGCGCAGCGATACGGAGGGGGCGCCACCGTGTCTGCTCGGGGCGGCACGGAAACTGTGGCCATCGAAATTCTGGATAGCGGCCCCGGCATTCCCCAAGCCGAAATGGAGCGTGTCTTCGAGCCGTTCTTTCGGCTCGAGAGATCACGTTCGCGCAATACCGGCGGGACGGGGCTGGGCCTGTCGATCGCCCGGACGATTGCGCGTGCCCATGGGGGCGATGTTCGTCTGGAAAACCGGCCGGAAGGTGGGTTGATCGCGACTTTGGTTCTGCCCCGAAAGGGCAGCGACCAGAGTTGACTTGTCCCCCGGTTCGCATCCCGCAGGCCTGCGGGATGCACTCTTGTCATTGCGCCCGTTAGAACATGATGCGCGTGCCGACGACGACGGAGAACGCGTCCTTGTCCTCGCCCGCCGCGCGCAGCATGTCTGCGGTATCCCCGAAAGACCGCTCGTAATTGATGCCGACATAGGGCGACACGGCGCGGTCGATCAGGTCGTAGCTGACGCGCGCCCCGATCTCGAATGTCGGCCCGCCAGCGCCTTGATTGCGGGCGGCATCGTCCTTGAGAGGAAAGGTCATCTCGACGCTGGGCGTCAGGATCAGGCGGTTCGTCAGCAGCGCCTCATATTCCGCCTCGACCCGGAAGAACGGGTGATCCGACACATAGAGATCCGCGTCGATCTCGAACCATTGCGGTGCCAGTCCCTTGACGCCAAAGACGGCGTTGTAACGGTCCGGCGCCCCGTCCGGCGTGCTGGCCTGAATGCCGACGACCGCGTCAAAGAAGGTCGAGATCGGCATTTGCAGGCGCAGCTGGTTCTCCAACCCCTCAAAGTCACCCGAGGACTCGCCAACCTCGCCTTCGCTGCGCCAGACAAAGCGCAGCTCGTCCGACCCGGCAAGCGCGTCGAAATCCCAGACGAACGCGTCTTCGCCATCGTTGAACCGGTATTCGAGTTGCTCGGCTTGAAGGCCCCAGATGATCGGCTCGGCCGCCGCCGGCGTCCACGCCATGGACACCAGCACCGAACCGAGAGCGGGCAGGTAGATCGTTTTCATCGGTTCAATCCTTGTTTTGCTAACGCTGTTCATGCCGGGCCACCTTCGACGATTACCTTGCGGAACATGCCCGCTTCGGCGTGGTAGGACAGGTGGCAGTGGAAAGCCCATTGGCCCGTCGCATCGACCTCGGTTTCGGTATAGACGGTGGTACCGGGCGCGATGCTGACCGTGTGCTTGATCGGGTCCCACTTGCCCTTGCCGGTATCGAGGATCGACCACATGCCGTGCAGGTGCATCGGGTGTGACATCATCGTTTCGTTGACGAACTTGAAGCGGACACGCTCGCCGTATTTCAGGCGGATCGGCTCGGCATCATCCATTTTCACGCCGTTGATGGACCAGATGTAACGCTCCATGTTGCCGGTCAGGCGCAGCTCAATCGTGCGGGTCGCCGGGCGATCACGGTAAAGCGGCCGGAGTGCCTTCAGATCGTTGTAGGACAGGAACTTGCCGCCATTCGCCGCGCTTGGGATCAGACCGCTGCCCGGTGCGTAGAATTCGCCAATCTTGCTGTCACGCGCGCTGTGGTTCATGCCAGTCATGCCGCCGGACATGCCCATTTGGCTATGGTCTATCTCCTTCGTCTCGCTGGGCATGTCCATCTGGCTGTGGTCCAATTCCTTTGTGGTGCCGGACATGTCCATTTGGCTGTGATCGATTCCGTCCATGTCTCCGGACATATCCATCTGGCTGTGGTCCATGCCCTCGGGCATAGCGCTGCTTTGCGAGGACATCGTCATGGCATTATGGTCCATGGCACCCATTTCCATGCCACTCATGTCCATACCGTCCATCATGCCGCCCATGTCGGCCATGGTCAGCAGGGGTTGCGGGCGCATCCGCGGAACAAGGCCGGCATAGCCCTGCTTGGGCGACAGCGATCCGCGGACCATGGCCGTACGGCCCATGGATTCGGCAATGATGCCATACGCCTTGGCTTCGCGCGGCTGCACGATCACGTCATAGGTTTCGGCCACCGAGATGCGCAGTTCGTCCACCGTGACGGGATCCACATCGTTACCGTCGGCCTGAACGACAGTCATCTTCAGCCCCGGAATCCGAACGTCGAAATAAGTCATCGCCGACGAGTTGATCAGCCGCAGTCGCACCTTTTCGCCGGGGCTGAAGAGGCCCGTCCAGTTCTGATCGGTTCCCATGCCGTTGATCAGGGGCGCAAAGCCTTGCACGTCCTCGATATCGGTCGGCATCATGCGCATCTTGCCCCACATCGCACGGTTCTGAAGCGCCTGCTTGAAACCGTCCTCGCGCGAGTCGCGCACCAGATCCTCCAGCGTGCGCTGCGCGCGGTTGTAGTAGTCGGCCGACATTTTCAGATTGCGGAAAATGCGGCTGCCATCGTGCGGATGCTTGTCGGTCAGTTGCACGACATAATCGCGGTCGGCGCGCGTCTTCTCGCCGCCCTTCGGCTCGATCACGATTGCGCCGAAAGCTCCATCAGGCTCCTGAAAACCGGTATGGCTGTGAAACCAGTAGGTGCCGGCCTGCTGGATCGGAAACTGGTAGGTGAACGTCGTGCCCGGCGCGATCCCGTTGAAGCTGATGCCCGGAACGCCGTCCTGCCGGAACGGCAGGATCAGCCCGTGCCAGTGGATCGAGGTACTTTCGCGCAGGTTGTTGGTGACGTTGATCGTAACCTGCTCGCCCTCCTTGAAGCGCAGCACGGTCGGGGTCTGGCTGCGGTTATAGCCGATGCCGGTCTTCTTGAACTCTCCGGTGTCTATGCGGATCTTGTCGACGCTGACATTATAGGTGCCGGGCAGCGCCATGCTGCCGGATACGGCGAGCGCGGCGGCCAGGATGGCCGTCTTGATAAGGGGGATGGGTTTCATCTCCGGTCCTTTCAGATTTGATTTGAAAGCGGTGCATTTGCGCCGCGTAGCGTGCTGATGATTGCAGCCCTGCAAATGATCATGTCGCGTCAAGGCGCGTCCGAGTGATGCAAAGGGTTGCGTATGTTCCGTTTGGGCTGCCTATTCGACGGGATCCAAAACGACACGGATCAGCCTCGCGGAGGCGGTGTCTCGCTAAAAGACGCCAATTTATAAGGCGCCACGACGTCGAAATCGTACTCGACCGAAATCTGCATGCGCATCTGTGCCGGCAGTAGAAATGGCTGTGGCAGTAAGGGCGAACAATGCGCCGTCATGGATGCGCAACCACCAGTCTTCTCATGCGATGTCATGGCAAAACCACAGCTGCTTGAAGCTGGCACAGCTTGATGCGCGCCTTGGGAATGATCCGGCTGGGCACGTGCGAACGACATATGCGGAAACGATGCCGCAAACATTAAGATCGCAGCCAGAAGCCATCCCCAGAATATGCTGTGCCGCTGTGTCATGCCACTCCATCAACATCGACGCCTGCCGATCGCCGGAAAATCGGTCAGACCCGCGGAAATTGCAAGCTTACACTTGATTACATTAAAAGCGCGCCGGGTGAGTTGATCCTCCTGCGCTGGAATGATTTCGTTTCACAACGTCGGGGAAGGGGTTTCGCGGCATGCGACATCATCTGCCCCAGCAGATCAAAACACAGTCAAGGAACACAACATGACGTTTATGAAATCTATCGGAGCAACGACTGCACTCATCCTTTTTGCAGGATCAGCAATGGCGGGTGCAGGGCACGGCTCGTCCATCGGCAAGGCTGGCGATCCGGACAAGGTCGACCGCGTGATCGAGGTCAGCATGGACGAGATGAAGTATGAGCCCAAGTCCGTTTCAGTCGCGAAGGGCGAGACGATCAAGTTCGTCGTGCGCAACGACGGAAACATCATCCACGAATTCAATCTCGGCACCGAGGCCATGTGGAAGGATCACAAGGATGAGATGAAGGACATGATGAAATCCGGCATGATGACGATGAAAAAGCTCGATCATGCCAAGATGATGGAAGGCGGCATGATGCATAACGACCCCAATAGCGTCCTCCTGGAGCCCGGTCAGACCGCTGAGGTGGTCTGGACCTTTACCGACACGACCGAAATGGGATTTGCCTGCAACGTGCCGGGCCATCTCGAAGGCGGCATGGTCGGTAAGATAGCGTTCTCCGGACACTGATTTTGCCTCGGATCATGAGGGGCCGGTTTGTGCCCCTCATGATCCAGCGGAAAAGGCCTTCGGCCCGGCAAGCAACAGGTTCGGCTAATACGAGAGAGCAACATGAAACACCTCACTTTTTCGATAATTTCAATCTCGATGACGGCTTACGCAAATGTTGCGTCCGCAACCCCGGACGGCGACTGGAGCAGAGGATATGGGCATATGATGTGGAGCGGAGGCCACGGGCTGCTTGGCGGTCTGATGATGTTGGTCTTTTGGGGGGTGATCATCGGATTGATCGTGCTGGGCGTTCGAAGCTTCTCGGGCCGATCCGACGCGCCGTCTGGTTCAAGTGCGCTCGACATCCTGAAGGAACGCTACGCTCGGGGCGAAATTGAAGAAGACGAATACGAGCGGCGCAAGGCGAACCTGGAGCGCTGAAATTGCGAGAAGATCGGGGCTGTTGACAATAATGTGAGGTCTGCAAGCAAAGGCTCGGTTGACCTTCCAGCACTGGACAGTCGTACGCTTCCTCATAACCTGACATTTGAGATAAAATATGATACCGGAAATTGGGCAATTCGCTCTCGCTCTCGCGCTTATGATTGCGGTGGTTCAAAGCATTTTGCCCATCCTGGGTGCTGCGCATGGCAATCTGCTGTGGATGCGAAGTGCGCGCGCGTCATCGGTCGCGCAGTTCGTCTTCATCGGCATCGCGTTCCTGGCCCTCATGCGGTCCTTCATCGTCAGCGATTTCACGGTTGTGAATGTGGTCGAGAATTCCCACTCACTCAAACCGATGCTCTACAAGGTCGCGGGCACCTGGGGGAGCCATGAAGGCTCCCTGTTGCTCTGGGTCTTGATACTGGCGACCTTCGGTGCCGGTGTCGCGCTTCTGGGGTCGAATATTCCGGATGCGCTCAAGGCGCGAACGCTGTCGGTTCAGGCGTGGATCAGCACCGGATTTCTATCATTTCTGATACTCACGTCCAACCCGTTCGAGCGGGTTTTCCCTCCGCCGCTTGATGGCAATGATCTCAATCCGCTTTTGCAGGATGTTGGGTTGGCGATGCATCCACCGCTGCTCTATTTTGGCTATGTCGGTTTCTCGATCGTCTTCTCCTTCGCCGTCGCAGCGCTGATTGAAGGGCGGGTTGATGCGGCTTGGGCGCGGTGGGTTCGCCCCTGGACACTGGCCGCGTGGATGAGCCTGACGGCCGGTATCGCTCTGGGGTCGTGGTGGGCCTATTATGAACTGGGCTGGGGTGGCTGGTGGTTCTGGGATCCGGTTGAGAACGTCAGTTTCATGCCTTGGCTTCTGGGCACGGCGCTTTTGCATTCGGCCATCGTGACGGAAAAACGCGACGCCTTCAAAAGCTGGACGATCCTTCTGGCAATCCTCACCTTCTCACTGTCTCTGCTGGGCACGTTCATTGTGCGCTCAGGATTGCTCACATCCGTTCATGCCTTCGCGGTCGACCCCGAACGTGGGCTCTATATTCTCGGCCTGCTAGGTGTTTCCATCGGCGGGTCTCTCGGGCTTTACGCATGGCGCGCGCCAGCGATGGAGGGGGGCGGACTCTTCGCGCCAATCAGCCGCGAGGCTGGGTTGCTCGTCAATAACCTTCTTCTGGGGGCTGCGACAGGTACGGTCCTGTTTGGCACGCTGTATCCACTTTTCATGGAAGCTGTTGTCGGCACCAAAATTTCGGTCGGCCCGCCCTTCTTCAATGCGGCTTTCATTCCGATGATGCTGCCGCTTGTTGTTGTCATGGGTTTTGGTCCGTTTCTGTCCTGGAAACGAGCAGACCTGAAGGGAATCTTTCAGCGCCTTCGCTTTGTCGCGGTGCTTGCAGGGTTATCGGGCCTCGCCGTCTGGTATCTGACCGAGGGCGGACCTGTCCTTGCCTATCTGTCGGTTGCAATCGCTGTCTGGCTATTGCTGGCGACGCTACGCGAGTGGACGACCCGCATCAGGCTTTTTGAGGTGCCTTTTGGAGATGCGATGCGCCGGGCCCGCAATATGCCGCGATCATCTCACGGCATGACATTGGCCCATGCCGGTCTGGCAGTTGCAATGCTTGGTTTCATCGGGTCGAGCGCATGGAAATCGGAGGAAATCGTCTTCGTTCAACCCGGGGCCGAAATCGCGATTGCGGGCTTTGATGTCCGCTTCGACGGGGTCGAGCGCGTTCAGGGACCTAATTATGTCGCCGATCGAGGCACACTTACAGTAACCCGTGATGAGGAGCCTGTGACGATACTGTTCCCCGAGCGCCGGTTCTATCCGGTTGCACAGAGCAGCACGACCGAATCCGCCATCCGTTCGACACTCGCAGGCGATCTTTACGCCTCTCTGGCCGAACCGGCTTCGGAAGACACAGCCGCGTCCGGTGCTTGGACCTTGCGTATTCTCTATGAGCCGCTGGTAAATTTTATCTGGATCGGTGCCGCAATGCTGGTTCTCGGCGGAGGTCTTTCACTGTCTGACCGACGATTGCGGGTGGGCGTTCCGCGACGTGCGATCACACCTGCCGCACAAGCGACCCCAGCGGAGTGAGCTCATGACACGTATTCTCGCAACCCTACCGATCCTGATCGCGCTGATGGTTGGCGGCTTCTTTCTTTGGGGATTGAATCCTGATCGGGACCCAAACGCAATCCCTTCGGTTCTCATTTCCCAGCAGGTTCCCGAATTCGATCTGGCGCCTGTTGCGGGCGTGAATATTCCCGGTCTTGCCCGTGCGGATCTGACAGGGAATCCGGGGCCGGTGGTGGTGAATGTCTTTGCTTCATGGTGCGTGCCTTGCCGAGCCGAACACGCGGTTCTGACGCGGATGGTCGAACGCAACAGCGTACGGCTCATGGGCATCAACTACAAGGACAAGCCCGAGGACGCCCTTGCCTGGCTGGATGAACTGGGCAACCCCTATGAGCGGATAGGATCGGACCTGAACGGGCGGGCTGGAATCGAATGGGGTATCTCAGGCGTGCCTGAAACCTTTATCGTCTCCGGCGCTGGCACCGTCCTTTACCGCTATGTCGGTCCGGTCGTCGGGCCCGAAGCAGAAGCGGAATTCTCTACGGCGCTGGCAGAGGCCCGCGCTGCAAAGGCGCCGCGCACATGATACGCAAAACGCTGTTCGCAACCTTGATACTTTTCATCCTGCCCTTTGCTGTGGCGGCGGTCGAGCCGGACGAGATACTGGACGATCCGGTGCTGGAGGCGCGAGCGCGGGATATCTCGCAAGACCTGCGCTGCGTCGTCTGCCAGAACGAGAATATTGACAGTTCGAACGCCGGCGTCGCGCGCGATCTGCGCCTGCTGGTCCGGGAACGGCTGATTGCAGGCGATACAAACCAGCAGGCGCTCGACTTCATCCAGGCCCGCTATGGTGATTACGTCCTTCTCAAGCCGCCGTTCCAGCCGTCCACCTACGCGCTCTGGCTCGCCCCGGGCGTTTTTCTGCTCTTCGGGATAGGGGTATGCATCCTAGTTCTGTCCCGTGCTCGGACGCGCCGCCCGAATGAAGCCCTGAGCGACTCCGAAGAGTCCGCCGTCGCTGAGCTTCTGGCGCAAGAAAACAGGAGTGATCCATGATGCTCTGGGGTATTTTTTCTGCGCTGGCCGTCGCGGCCGCGCTTTTCATGGTACTGCCGTTATTCGGTGCGAAAACAAGGATAGCCAACCGTCAGGCCGGCTCGGTCTCGATCCTTGCCGATCAGCTGCGCGAGGTCGACGCTGATCACGAGCGCGGCTTGATTTCCGCAGCTGACGCCCAGGCAGCCCGTGTCGAAATCAAGCGCCGTCTTCTGGCGCTTTCCCGTCTCCCAGAAACCAAACGCATGGATGGGATCAAGAGCGGTCGGGCACTTTTGGTGGTCGTGGCCCTCGCCGTTCCTGCGACCGCTGGGGCGCTCTATGCGTCACTTGGTTCGCCGCAAATGTCCAGCATGACCTTCGCTGACCGTGAAGATGAGCGCACCCAGAGGGTCGAAATCACCGATCTGACGGAGCGCCTGCTGGAGCGGTTGAAAAATGACCCGAACGGCGGGCCAACCGAGGGCTGGATGCTGCTGGCGCAGACATACATGCGTATGGAACGCTATTCCGACGCGGCGGCAGCTATCGCAAATGTCACCGAGCGCAAAGATGTGACCTCGGCGATTTTGTCTCAATACGCCGAGGCGCTGATTGTAGCCGAGGGTGGCATCGTGACCCCAGATGCCCGCACCGTCATCGCCCGCGCACGACAGATGGACCCGGCGAATCCTGCTGCGTCCTACTATGAGGCCATCGCGCTTGATCAGGCGGGCGACGGCGAAGAGGCGCACGACCTGCTCCTTGCCCGGTTGAATGGCGCGACAGGATCGGAATCCTGGGTGGAGCTTTTCGTCGCACAGGCCAATCGCATCGGCGAAACGCTTGGACGTGACGTTGTCAGACCGGCCCCCATCGCACCGATGGACGCTGCCCCGTCATCAGGGCCGACCGAGGACGACATGGCCGCGGCCGCCGAGATGAGCCAGAGCGAGCGCGATACGTTCATCCGGTCGATGGTCGATCGATTGGCGGACCGACTGGAAAACACGCCGGATGATCTGGACGGGTGGCTGCGGCTGGCCGGCGCCTATCAGGTCTTGGGCGACACACAAAAGGCGCAGGTAGCCTATCATCAAGCGGAGAGGTTGGCGCAAACCTTGCCCGATGATGATCCTCGCAGACAGACCATACGAGAGGCGTTGACCGGTCTCGAACAGTGAAGTGGAGGCAGCGAGCATGAAGCGAAGAGAATTCATTGCAGGGCTTGCGACGGCGGCAACGGCGTTTTCAGTGAGAAACGCAGCAGCCCACCCGGTAAAGCAGGTGCCAGACTACAATCTACCAGAAGAATTGCTGCCAAGGGCCGTGCCCATCGCGGGCAGCTTTGCGCCGTATGAAATACACGTCAACCCCGATGAATTCGCGCTCTACTGGACGCTGCCGGACAACAGGGCACTGCGTTATGTGGTCGGCATCGGACGGCCGGGCCTCTATGAGGCAGGTGAATTTTATGTGGGTGCCAAGAAGGAATGGCCCAGTTGGATGCCGACACCGGGAATGCTGCGCCGTGAGCCCGAGCTTTACTCCAAATGGAAGGACGGAATGCCCGGAGGGCTGAACAATCCGCTTGGCGCCCGGGCGCTTTATCTGTTCACGCCCGAACGCGGTGACACGTTTCTGCGGATTCACGGCACCAATGATCCCTCAACCTTGCGGCGCCGGGTCTCGAACGGATGCGCGAGGCTGATCAACGATCAGATGGTCGAGCTTTATCTGCGCGTTCCGCTGATGACGAAAGTGGTTCTCTATCCCGCGCTGAGATGAACCGTTGTTGCGACCGCGTTATTCATACCGACAAAGATGCGCTGCAATGTCTGGTTTGTCCTACGTCTGTCCCATTGCTTGCCAGCAGATGGAAACATCAATGTCTCAAGGAACCAATCAATCCAACATTCTGGATGTGCTGGCGCGCATTGAGCAGGATCGGGCTAAGGCGCCGGTTCGCTCCGACACGTTCACAGGACGGTCCCGAACAAGGCCGCTTGGCAAAATGGCCTCACGAAAAGTTTGGTGGCCGCCGCCCTCAAATGAATTGACAGCTGCCCCGTTTTACCCTCAAAACGCAGCGTATGAAGCCCAAAAAAACCATTGCTGCATGTCTCAAGGCCCTCTCGTACCTTGCGATCATCTGCGCTTTGATGTTCTTGCCATCCTCTGCAACCCACGCTGCCTCTGGCATACACGGCGATCACCACGCCGCGTCCGTCAGTTCCGATCAAGCCGTTCCGAAACATGCGCATGAGGCCGCTTCGTCAGAATCTATGCATGGTGCCAGCGGGTCTGCTTCCCAAGCGGATCAAAAGGACCAGGCGTCTGGCCAGTGTTGCAATGGACTCTGCGTTTCGGTTGTCCTTGACGATACCGATATCCCTTTCGTTAAACAGGCTACGCGTGACAAATACCTGATGGTACTCGCCCAGCCGGACTCGATTGAACCGACCGGTTTTTTGCGGCCCCCATTATACCTGATCTGACCCAAAGCCCTTAGCGGGTTTTTCGCTTTGCGCATGACCGTGCGTGAACTCGACGTCCATCATCAGGTTATCATCATGAAAATCCTTTTATCTATGGGGGCTTCGGCCCTCGCGCTTGGCGCATGTGCCAACGCGCCTGCACCGCTGCCTGACGTGACGGCGCAGCAGGCGGTCACCAACACGGCAGTATCCTCGCCAGTCAAATATCAGGACCCGCTGGCAGGATACATTTATCGCGGCCCCACCGGCCCGCGCGATTGGCGATCCGTCAACCAAGAACAGTCGGAGGGCAATTGATGCGCTTCAAGAGCCTCCCAGTTATTTTTGGTTTCCCGTTGGTCCTCGGCGCCTGCGCCACCGCCATTCCGGGCGCCTACACCGATCCCAACGCAGGCTTTGCCACAGTGTCGGGCCAGACCTCGGCCGCCATCGGCAAGCGCACCGCGTTCGCGCAAACACAGGCCCAGAACGACGCATTGGCCCGTGAGGTGCAGGGCATGGTGCAGGGCAAGACGATTTCGGCCGATACCGCCGTTCAGGCCGCCCTTCTCAACAACAAAGGACTGCAGGCGTCCTATGCGAATGTGGGCCTGTCCGCCGCCGAAGCATGGCAGCAGGCGACGCCAGTGAACCCCATTGTGTCGATCGGCGTCCTGGGGATCGGTGCGCCTGAACTCGGTGCTTACCGGGCGATCGAAGGACTGTTCCGCGCGAACATTCTGGACGCAACAACGCGCAAGCAGCGGGTCGCCTTGGCGGATGTGAATTTCCGCACCGCGCAATTGACGGCGGCGAATGACACGCTGACGCTGGCCAACCAGACACGGCAGGCATGGATCAATGCCGTCGCCGCCTTTGAGACGGTCAGCTATCTCAAGCGCGCCAAAGCGACCTCGGATGCGGGGTCCGAACTGGCGCGCAAGCTGGGGGAAACCGGCGCACTGAACAAGGCCGGGCAGGCGCGAGAGCAGGCTTTCAACGCCGAATTGGCGGGGCAACTGGCGCAGGCGCGGCTGAATGCGATACGCGCCAAGGAAGACCTGACGCGGCTGATGGGGCTTTGGGGGGCCGACGTGGACTACTACGTGCCCGATGCCTTGCCCGCATTGCCGCGTTCTGCCCGTCGGATCACCAATGTCGAGGCCAAGGCATTGCAAAATCGGTTCGATCTGCGCGTGGCAAAGCTGGGTCTTGAGGCGCAGGCGGCGGCGTTCGGACTGACTGACCAGACCCGGCTGGTGACAGACCTCGAACTCATCGCCGGCTTTGAGGCCGAGCGCGAGGCAGAGGATGGCGGGACGAGCACCGAAACCACCCCGCAGCTGGAATTGGAGTTCGCCATTCCGATCTACGACACCGGCGAGGCGCGGATGCGCAAGGCAGAGCTGGCCTATCTGCAGGCGGCCAACGTCCTTGCCGAAAAGGCCGTCAATGTGCGCTCCGAAGCACGCGGCGCAGAGGCTGCCTATCACGCCTCCTACAAGATCGCGCGGCACTACCGCGACGTTCTGGTGCCACTGCGCAACACCGTCGAGGAGGAGGGCCTGCTGTCCTACAACGGCATGATCACCAGCACGTTCGAGCTGCTGGCGGACGTTCGCGAGAAGCTCGCCGCATCGCTGGAATCTGCCAATGCAAGACGTGAATTCTTCATGGCTCAGGCTGATCTGACCGCCGCGATCTATGGCGGCGGCGCAGGCAGCGGCGGTGCCGTTGGAGAGGGTGCGACACTTGCCGCCGGTGGCGGCGCAGGACACTGAAAGGACGATGACATGATGAACAGACGTCAACTACTCGGGGCCGGCGCCGCAGGGGCCGCACTGGTGTCCTCGCAGGCATGGGGCAAGACCACGAATATGGGCCTGCCCGAAGCCGCCCAGATGGACAGCGCCGCCACGGCGATCACGCCGCGCCCATCCTCTGGGCCGGATTATAATCCGGTCGTCACGCTCAACGGCTGGACCCTGCCGCACCGGATGAACAACGGCATCAAGGAATTCCACCTCGTTGCCGAACCCGTAGAACGCGAGCTGGCCGATGGCATGATCGCGCATCTGTGGGGTTATAACGGCCAGTCGACCGGGCCGACGATCGAGGCGGTCGAAGGCGACCGGGTGCGCATCTATGTGACCAACAGGCTGCCTGAACACACGACCGTTCACTGGCATGGCATGATCCTGCCGTCTGGCATGGACGGTGTCGGCGGGCTCAGCCATCCGGGCATCCCACCGGGCAAAACCTATGTCTACGAGTTCGACCTGATCAAATCCGGCACCTTCATGTATCACCCGCACGCCGATGAGATGGTGCAGATGGCGATGGGAATGATGGGCATGTTCGTGGTCCATCCGAAGGACCCGACCTTCATGCCGGTGGACCGCGATTTCCTGATCATGCTGAACGCCTTCGACATTGATCCCGGGACATATGTGCCGCGCATCATGACGATGACGGATTTCAATCTGTGGACCTGGAACAGCCGGATCTTCCCCGACATCGACCCTCTGGTCGTGAACAAGGGCGACCGGGTGCGCGTGCGCGTCGGCAACCTGACGATGACGAACCACCCGATCCACATGCACGGCTACGACTTCAAGGTCACCTGCACCGATGGCGGCTGGGTGCCGGAGGCCGCGCAATGGCCCGAGGTCAGCATCGACATCCCCGTGGGCGCCATGCGCGCCTACGAGTTCACCGCCGACCATCTCGGCGACTGGGCGATCCATTGCCACAAATCGCACCACACGATGAATGCGATGGGCCACGATGTGCCGACTTTCATCGGCGTCGACAAGAAGCCGCTGACCCGGAAGATCCGCCAGTTCCAGCCCGAATACATGCCGATGGGCACGGCTGGAATGGCCGACATGGGCAAGATGGAAATGCCGCTGCCCGACAATACCGTCCCGATGATGACCGGCTGGGGGCCTTATGGCCCGATCGAGATGGGCGGCATGTTTTCGGTCGTAAAGGTCCGGGACGGCATCGATGCGGACGATTATTCCGACCCCGGCTGGTATGAGAACCCTCCGGGTGAGCAGGCCTATGAATGGACGGGCGAGTTGCCCGAATTTGCCTCCAACAACAGCCCGAAAACCGTGATTACCCCCAAGCCAACCTCGAAGGGCTGATCTGCTCTTCTGCTCTCTTCCATTTTGAAATCACAGGAAAAACTGATGAAAAACCTCCTTCTGACAACTGCACTGGCATTCACTCTCACCGCTCCGGCGTTCGCGTCGGGCAGCCACGACGGTGGCCACGATGGCGACATGCCTGCAATGCCGATCGGGATGCCGGGCGATGCGGCATCGATCGACCGGACCATCGACGTGACGATGAGCGAGACCGACGACGGCGAAATGCTGTTTGCCCCCCGCGAGATGACGTTTGTCAAGGGCGAAACGATCCGCTTCAACATCACGAATGAGGGCGCGCTTGAGCATGAATTCGTGCTCGACACGGCTGACGGCAATGCCAAGCACAAGGAACTCATGGCCAGGATGGACATGGAGCATGACGATCCCAATTCCGTCCGTCTGGACGCGGGCGCGTCCGGCGAAGTGGTCTGGACCTTTGCCAACGCAGGCACATTCGAATTCGCCTGCCTGATCCCCGGCCATTACGAATCCGGCATGCAAGGGCCGATCATCGTGGGCGATAAAATGGCGCAGGCGGATGTGGAATACACCACTGGCACGATCAAGAAGATAGACGCCAAGGCGGGCAAGGTGACCATCATTCATGGCCCGCTGGTCGGCCTCGACATGCCCGCGATGACAATGGTGTTCCGCGCCGATGAGGCGATGATTGCTGGCATGTCGGAAGGTCAGGAGATCGAATTTGTCGCGGATCGCATCGACGGCAAGCTGACAGTGACCCAGATGAAGTGACGCAACATGGGGCGCGGCGATGCGGATCGGCGCGCTCCCTTCGACCACCGCCATGGGAAAAGCCCAATTAATCGAGAGTGAAGAATATCAGAGGACAAAATGGGGAGCGATAGTGTTCGCCGTGACCGCGCTGGCGGCAGGTACATGATACTCACCGGCGTCAGCAGAAACCCGGCTGCCAGCAACAGACCGCCGCCATAGATTACGCCCTTCGCCGACATTTCTCCGAAAGTCTAAATTCCCAGCGTACTCGCAACGATGGGTGACATACGATGCTGTCCACCAGAGGATAAGCATTTTCATTCAGGGCCTTGAGTGCGATCGAGATACCGAAATAAGCAAAACTGGTCGAAACGAGCCCAAGCGCCAGCGCTCAAAAACCGACAGGAATGGTAATCCTTGTCGCAGCGCAGGTGGCGGATGTGTCGATCCCAAGTGCCGTAGCCGAGGGTCCGATCTGGCGGGCAGTTGTCACAGCGGCCATCTCGTTCCGACTGCAGATGACGAAGGGTCGGGAAACGTCCTCGGCGAGAGGTATTGCAAGACGTTTGCCTACATCGATTCGCCCACCCAAAAGCCAGATTGTCAGGTCGTGCAAAGAGTGATTGAAGTGGCTCATCGCTTTGCCTCTACGCGCACCCTCGCCGCGTCCTGCAAGGCCTCCAACACCCCCTGTGCTGTCAGCAACTCAGGCAGGACGATACCTTCCGGCGCGCCCGGCCCATAGATTGCGTTGAATGGAATCCCGTAGCGGCCAAAGCTCTCGAGGTAGCGAGAAATGGCCTCGTCTGGCCGCGTCCAGTCCGCCTGCATCGCGATCACACCCGGCGCGCGCAGGGCCGAGACGACAGGCTCGCGGTCCAGCACCAGCGCCTTGTTGGCCTTGCAGGTCAGGCACCAATCGGCGGTTACGTCGACGAATACCACCTCGCCTCGCGAGACGTGTCTGGCGATCGCGGATCTTTCGAAGGCGGTCCAGTCTGTGGCGACGCGGTTTGTCGGCACATCGCTTTGCGATAGAAAGCTGGTAAGCACCAGAGCGACCCCAGCCAAGATCATCACCGCTGATCCCCGCAAAACCACAGACCCGCGGCGCAAGGACAGAAGTGCGACGATGATTGCACTCACCCCCGCACCTGATGACGCCGACCATATGCCGGCCACGCCATTTAGCACCCAAAAGAGCCAGACAGCCGTCGCCGCCAGAGCAAGCCCTAGCACCAGTTTCAGCCAGATCATCCATCGGCCCGGCCTTGGAAGCCGTCCGATCATGCCGGGAAAGGTCGCGACGATGAGATACGGCAACGCCAGCCCAAGCCCGAGCGCCGTGAAAATCACCGCTATATCGACGGGCCGCCCAGCCAGCGCAAAGGCAACGGCCGTGCCCAGAAACGGTGCCGAACAGGGCGTGGCAAGAATGGCCGCAAAAGCTCCTGTGGCGAAATCCCCGCCATAGCCGCGCCCGCCGCCCGCCCTGGCCAGCCGCGTCTGCATCGACGAGGGAAGGGCAATCTCGAACGCGCCGAAAAGGTTTGCAGAAAATACAACCAGAATGACGGCCATGAGCGTCAGAAAAGCGGGGTTCTGGAATTGCAGCCCCCAGCCCACGGTCAAGCCAAATCCCCGCGCGACCAGCGTTCCGGCCGCAAGAACCCACATGAACGCCAGTACTCCGAGGGCTGAGACGGCAAATCCCGCCCGAACGCGGACACGCGACTGTTCACGCGCCTGCATCGCAGAGGCAAGTTTGATCGACAACACCGGAAGGACACAAGGCATCACGTTGAGGATGAGACCGCCCAGAAAGGCGATCGCAGCGATCCAGGCAAGATCGGCCAACCCGGGCCCCGCGCGCTCCAGAGTGAAGGGTGGTGGGACGGCGGCGTCTGTCAAAACAGGTGCGAAGGTTGCTGCGCGATCGCCATCTGTCACCGTAACGCTCAACTGCTGCGGATCGTCGGCTGCCGCCAGTATAGGCAGGCGGGCCCATAGCAAACGGCCACCGTCACCCAGTCGGATATCTGGCTGACCGAAGGCCGTGCCATCGCCCAATATGGGAAACACGTCCGGACGGTTGAAAGGGCGAACGCTGCGGGCGGTTACAGTCAGCGCGGTCATGTCGCGGCTCAGATGGGCCGTTTCGACCGAGATACCGCTGGTCGCGCCGTTGTCGGGCACCTTGTCTGCATAGGCGGAAATCAGGGTTGCGGCGTTCTTATCGATTCCGCTGGCCCGGGGTAGCTTCAATTGCAGTTTGAAATCCTGCGGAATGCACACCGTGGAGCAAACCAACACGTTCACACTTGCCGCCAATCCTACCGGCTCACCAGGCTGCGCAAGCGTGATCCGCAGCGGAAACACTACCTCGTCGTGATAGCCGAAATTCTCGATCCCGAACGCGTCAAATCTTTCGGGCGCGGGCCAGAGAAAATCGACATCCTCAATGTTTTCCGACCCAGTCCAGTCGATCGATGGCGGAATGCCCACCTCGCCCGGTGATTTCCAGTAGGTTTTCCAACCCTTCCCGAGCTTGAGATGCAACCCAGCCGAGATCGAGCCTGTATCCGGTCCGACCCCATTCTCGGCCGAGATAAGTTGGGCGGAAACGGATGTGCTGGAGAAAATGTCGGAACTTGCAGCCCCTACCCCCTGCATAGGCAAGATCAGCCCAAGAGCCAGAAACAGCCAAGTGAACACAGGAAGGCGCACCCGCGGCTGAGCTTGCTTCATATCGGCATCCATCAGTTTATTTCCATTTTTCAAACTGCCCATATCGACCTGCGGTCAAAGCTCTGCAGAAGGCACAACCATAAACCCTTCGCGACCGTCAGCACACACCACTACTGACACTCCATTCGCGTTGGTCTCTTGCGCCGTGCATCCCTCCGAAAGTTGGGATGACGGGCCACGAGTCGACAGTGTATTGGCAACGCCCTGATTGCATGTCCCGAAAGTTTGAGAACAGGCACCAAGTGCCACGAAAACCAAAGGAGCGACAGTATGGAAGCGAAGGGTGAAACCCAATTGTCGCTTACTCAGGAGCAACTGTCTGACCAATCGGTATCTGAGTTTTCGCAGTCACAGCTTCTTCACCCTTCGCTGCGCCGTGGCAGGATTTTCCCATCAAGCGATGCATTGCGAAATGAGCCCCGAGACAGACAAGCAAGAGCGCAAACACGATGGCGCTGTTCAGCATGCCGCCGGAGAATCCACCCTCGGCAAAATACAAGATAACCGGCGCAACCATGATCACGCAGCAGGCACACATTCCATATTTCATGATCATATCGGACGTTTGACGTCTTTCCCGCGTTTCAATTATCTTCATGATTCCAATCTCCATATGATTCGAATCTCCATCGTGCCCCTGCGACGCTTACGAGATTCCACCACGGGAAGGTCAATGTTACAAACCGATACAAAGTTCACTGTCTTGTCACCTGCGCAACTCTTGACCCTCCAGTGGTGGAAGGTGGTTTATCCGGTATCACCAGAGGGAAAAGAACCGAAAGGGGGCAACTCATGTGTGCAGCATCTAACAAAACGATCGCTCGGCGGGCCTTTCTGTTCGCCTCGTCCGGCGGCCTTGTCGCCCTGGCAGCACCATCGATATTGAGCGCGCAGGAGGTTGCACCGGTTCGCAGGAACATGTCGTCTTTTCTGCTGCATGACTGGCGGGATCATTTCGACAGCCTCGGCAAGGGCATCCTGTTGTCGGACACTACGACACGCGTTCTCCAGCACTGGACGGCAGATGGAGAGATGCGCATCTATCCGACCTCGGTACCGATGACCGACGAACTCACACGGCGGGGGTATAGTGAAATCGTCTACAAGGACGATGCTCCGGACTGGGCGCCCACGCCGTCCATGCTGAAACGCGACCCGACTTTGCCAAAATATGTCCCGGCCGGGCCGAAAAACCCGCTCGGTGTTCGGGCGATGCATCTGAGTTGGAAATACTATCGGATTCACGGTACCGGAGACACGCGCAAGATCGGGCGCAAATCATCAAGCGGGTGCATTGGCCTCTATAACGAGCAGATCATCGAAGTGTTCGACAGAACGCCGGTGGGAACCCAGGTAAAACTCATCTGAAACAGAGGGCAAATGAATAAGACATTTTTAGCTATCATAGCTTTTTTCGTTCTGGGCGGTGGCGTCGTCTATTGGAATATGACTCAACAAACCCCGCAAGGCATTGGGCACTCAATGGTGCCACCGGATACGAGCGATCTGGGTCAAGGCGCCCCCATTGTAGAGGTGTCGCTGCCGACACAATTGACGACCGATGCACAAATGGGCAAGCGCGCCTACGAGGCGAAATGCGCCGAATGCCATGGCACCAATGCAGCTGGTAAGAACGGCGTCGCGCCGCCACTCGTACACAAGACCTACGAACCCAACCACCATTCCGACAAGGCGTTTGTGCTGGCGGCCAAGAATGGCGTGCGCGCGCATCACTGGCGTTTCGGGGACATGCCGCCGGTCAAGGGGGTGACCGATGGTGATGTGAAATTGATCGCGCGATACATTCGCGCGCTCCAGAAAGAGAACGGAATTTTTTGAACCTCTCACATTGTCTCATGCGCGACGAGACCGGATGACAAGTCCGAACCGGATTAGGAGATTGGCGAGCGATAGACGCCGTGATTCATGCACGGCCGCGACGCGCTTCCGGAACTCCCGACCGAATGACAGGATGCTCCATGCCGACAAGACGAAACTTTCTCCTGACGGGTGTAGCCGCCACTGCGGGTCTTGCTTTGCCGACGTCACTTCATGCAGCGACGCCGCGATTTGCACAGATCAAGGCGCGCAAGGCAAGCATCCAGCTTGCGCCAAGCCCTTATCCTGAAACCGGAATATGGGGATACGGCGGCGCGATGCCCGGCTCTGAATTGCGGCTCGCTCAAGGTGCGCGCCTGCAACGCTCGTTTGTGAACGAGTTGCCGCAGGCCAGTTCCATCCACTGGCACGGCATCCGAATTGACAACGCGATGGACGGCGTAGCGGGGTTGACGCAACCCGCCGTGGAACCGGGGCAGAACTTTGACTATGATTTCGTCGTGCCGGATGCCGGAACCTACTGGTATCACGCGCATAATCGATCCGCCGAGCAGGTGGCGCGCGGTCTGTATGGCGCGTTGATCGTCGAAGAGTCCGAGCCGCCGGATGTGGACCGCGAGCAGGTGCTGATCCTCGACGATTGGCTTCTCGACCCTGAAACTGCTCAAATTGATCCAGATTTCACCTCGCGCCATGATCGAAGCCACGCGGGCCGCCGCGGCAATTTCATCGCCACCAATGGACGCCACGACCTCTCGCTCGACGTGCGCCAAAACGAGCGCTTGCGCCTGCGGCTCATCAATGCGGCCAATGCCCGGATATTCGAGCTGGCACTGGCGGGAATGGAGGGATGGACGATCGCGCTCGACGGGATGCCGCTGGCGCAGCCCAAGCCTTTGGCAGAGACCCTGATCCTCGGCCCCGGTCAGCGGGCGGATCTGATCGTGGACGTGACTGCCGCAGCGAATGAGACCGCCCATCTCGTGCGCATTGAAGATCAAGAAGGCATCTCGCAAGTGGCTTTTCCTGTCATCGGACGGGCCGCCGTCGCCCGCTGCGAAGCCCCTGCCCCACTGCCCCGGAATCCGCGGATGGAAATACCCGGCATCGACAGCGCCGTGACGGCACGGCTGAACATGCAAGGCGGCGCGATGGGCACGCTGGATGCTGCGATCCTGAACGGCGAACGAAAGAGCTTTCGCCAGTTGGTGGAGGCGAACGAATTCTGGGCCTTCAACGGAACGATTGGCATGACCGACACGCCACTTGTCGAGGTATCTCGCGGCGAAACGGTTAAATTGCAGATCTACAACGACACTTCGTTCCCTCATGCGATGCATCTGCACGGATTGCATTTCCGCGAAATCGGCAAGGATGGCGGCCTCGGCCCCTTCCGCGACACGAGCCTGATGTTCGGTGGCGAAACACGCACAATAGCGTTTGTCGCAGACGCCCCCGGCGATTGGCTGTTTCATTGTCACGTGCTCAGCCATGCGGCATCGGGCATGATGACCTGGCTGAAAGTGACATGATGGGAAAAACTGTGATCCTCGGTGGGCTGGTGATCCTCACTTTGGGTGGCACCGCCGGTGTTTGGGCAATTGCGACAGGGCAGACTTTGACGTCCACGCCTGGGCAACCCTTCGATCTCGCCGAGGGGGACCGGCTGTACCAAGATTATTGTGCGGCTTGTCACGGGGCCAATCTCGAAGGGCAGCCCGATTGGCGATCGGCTGGCCCGGAAGGCATTTTCCCCGCGCCGCCGCATAATGAAACGGGCCATACCTGGCACCATTCCAACAGCGTTCTCTTCGACTACACCAAACTGGGCGGGAAGGCAGCTCTTGCCCGTCAGGGAGTGGATTTTACAAGCGGCATGCCCGGATTCGGCGATCAACTCACGAACCCTCAGATTCGAAACATCCTCGCCTTCATCAAATCCACTTGGCCTGACCGACAGCTGGAGGTCCAGGCTGCTCGCAGCGACGCAGAGCGCCAGCAACAAGGAAACTGACCATGCAATTACTTCGACCTACCACGTTTATTCTGGGCATCTTTTTAGCCCCATTTCCCGTCCTCGCTCAGGAGCTGAGCGAGGAGCGCGTCAAGGAGCTGGCACTTGAGGCAATCCGGGAGAACCCGCAGATTGTAATGGAAGCAGTGCAGATTCTCGAACAAGAGCGGTCCGCGGCTCAGGCACAGGCAGGGGCAGACGTTTTGAAGAACCAGCGCCAACTACTGGAACAGGACCCGAATGCGCCGGTGCTGGGCAACCCCAATGGCGATGTCACGGTCGTGGAGTTTTTCGACTACAACTGCCCCTATTGCCGCAAGGCCATGTCCGAAGTGGAAGGATTGATCGAGGCGGACCCGAATGTCCGGCTCGTCTTTCGCGAGTGGCCGATACTGAGCGAGGGATCAATCTTTGCCGCCAAGGCAGCTCTGGCGGCACGTGAACAAGACAAATACGATGACTTGCACTGGGCTCTGATGGAGATGGATGAACCCGCAGGGGAAGCTTCGGTCTTGCGTGTTGCCGAAGAGATCGGCCTCGATATCGCCAGGCTGCGGTCCGACATGGAGGCATCAGATGTGCAGGATCATATCGACGAATCTATGCGGCTGGCACAGGCTTTGGGTTTCAACGGCACGCCATCATTTGTGATCGGCGACAATCTTGTCCCCGGCTTCGTCGAGCAAAATCAGCTGGAGGCACTGGTCGATCAAGCTCGCGACGGCGAATGAGCGAGTGCGAAACTGACAACGCTGGACTGGCGCCCGTAGGTTCGGGCGCCAGTCTGGTTTCAGATCGTCGCGACCGTCTTGACGTCATATCCGGCGTTGCGGATCGCCTCGGTCAGGGCGCGCTCGTTCAGGACACTTTCGACGTCGACCTTGCGCGTGCCGGTATCGCAGGTCACTTTTGCAGTTGGGTCTATCGCCTTGATCGCCTTTTCGATCGTTGCGGTGCAGTGTCCACAGCTCATTTCAGGAACATCAAATCTGGTCATGGGAGTCTCCTTTGCATCGCCTGACAGATGGGGCGTTCCCGCACAGGAAGGTCAAGGGTTGAATGTTATGGCCAAAAGAATTTACCTGACCTATTGACCTTCCAGCAGGCGGAACCCTTATCTCAATGAGGAAGTACTTGCAGGAGTTTCCCATGTCAGTTTCACAATCCGTCCGGCTGTCGGTTCAGAACATGTCCTGCGCGTCCTGTGTCGGGCGCGTCGAGCGCTCGCTGATGGCCGTTCCGGGCGTCAGCGATGTCAGCGTGAACCTCGCCAGCGAGACCGTTCAGGCGCAGGTTGATGCGCCGGAGCGGGTGGCCGAAATCGTGGCCGCGCTGGACACGGCCGGCTATCCCGCGCGCAGCCAGACGGTGCGGCTGAACATAGCGTCGATGACCTGCGCCTCCTGCGTGGGGCGCGTCGACAAGGCGCTGGCGGCGGTGCCGGGTGTTTGGGACGTGAACGTGAACCTCGCATCGGAAACAGCCACCGTGACCTATGCAGAGGGCGCGGTCAGTCTGGACGATTTGCTGCGCGCCGCAAGGGAAGCGGGCTATCCGGCGACCCCGGCGGATGCCGCGGCCCAGGAGGACGCGAGCACGCGCAAGACCGAGGAGGCCCGCGCTCTGGCCCGCAAGACCCTGCTTGCCGCCGTGCTGGCGCTGCCGGTTTTCCTGCTGGAGATGGGCGCGCATGTCGTGCCGGGTGCGCATGATCTGATCGGGCGCACCATCGGGCACGAGGCCAGCTGGATGATCCAGTTCTTGCTGACCACCGTGGTTCTGGCCTGGCCCGGCCGCGCCTTCTATACCAAGGGTTTTCCGGCGCTTTTCAAGGGCGCGCCTGACATGAACAGTCTGGTCGCCGTTGGCACCTCGGCGGCGTATCTCTATTCGCTTGTCGCGCTTTTCGCACCGACTCTGCTGCCCGAAGCCGCGCGTGCAGTCTATTTCGAGGCAGCGGCGGTGATCGTGGTGCTGATCCTTCTGGGCCGCTGGATGGAGGCCCGCGCCAAGGGCCGCACCGGCGCAGCGATCCAGAAGCTGCTGGGGCTTCAGGCCCGCACCGCGCGGGTTCTGGTGGATGGTGAGGCGCAGGATGTTCCGATCGAGCAGATCAGCACGGGGGCTATCCTTCTCGTGCGTCCCGGCGAGCGTATTGCGGTGGATGGCGAGGTGACCCAAGGCAGCGCCCATGTAGATGAAAGCATGATCACCGGCGAGCCTGTGCCCGTCGCCAAGTCCGAGGGCGATCCCGTCACCGGCGGCACCGTCAACGGCACCGGCAGTTTCCAGTTCCGCGCGACCCGCGTCGGGGCTGACACGACGCTGGCGCAGATCATCCGCATGGTCGAAGAGGCGCAAGGCGCGAAACTGCCGATTCAGGGCATGGTCGACCGGATCACGCTGTGGTTCGTGCCCGCCGTTATGGCGCTGGCCGCGCTGACGGTGCTGGTCTGGCTGATCCTCGGCCCATCCCCGGCGCTCTCCTATGCGCTGGTGGCGGGCGTGTCGGTGCTGATCATTGCCTGCCCCTGCGCGATGGGCCTCGCCACGCCGACCTCGATCATGGTCGGCACCGGACGCGCCGCCGAAATGGGCGTGTTGTTCCGCAAGGGCGACGCGCTGCAACAATTGACCGGCGTCGGCGTGGTGGCCGTGGACAAGACCGGCACCGTGACCGAGGGACGCCCGGAACTGACCGATATGGTGCTGGCCGGCGGGTTCGGGCGCGCCGAGGTTCTGGCGCTGGTGGCAGCGGTCGAGGCGCAGTCCGAACATCCCATCGCCGAGGCGATTGTCAGGGCCGCCGAGGCCGAGGGCGCGGCGCGCCACACGGTCGATGGCTTTGAGTCGATCACCGGCTACGGCGTGCGCGCGCAGGTCGCGGGGCGCGACGTTCTGATCGGGGCCGACCGCCTGATGGCGCGCGAAGGGCTGGACCCGGGCCCGCTGACAGATGCCGAGACGGACCTCGCCAACCGGGGCCGCACCGCGCTTTTTGCTGCCATCGACGGACGGGTTGCCGCTGTCATCGCGGTTTCAGACCCGGTCAAACCGTCCAGCGCCGCCGCGATCCGGGCGCTGCACGATCTGGGGCTGAAGGTGGCGATGATCACCGGCGACAAGCGCGAGACGGCCGAGGCCATCGCGCGCGAGACCGGCATCGACCACGTCATTGCGGGCGTTCTTCCCGATGGCAAAGTTGCTGCGCTCGATGAATTGCGCGCAGGTGGCAAGGCGGTCGCCTTCGTAGGGGACGGGATCAACGACGCGCCGGCGCTGGCCCATGCCGATGTCGGTATCGCCATCGGCACCGGTACCGATGTCGCCATCGAATCCGCTGACGTGGTGCTGATGTCGGGCGATCTGCGCGGTGTCGTCAACGCGTTCGAGGTCTCGACCCGCACGATGCGCAACATCCGCCAGAACCTGTTCTGGGCGTTTGGCTATAATGTGGCGCTGATCCCGGTTGCGGCAGGCGTTCTCTATCCTGCGTTCGGCCTGCTGTTGTCGCCGGTTCTGGCGGCCGGTGCGATGGCACTCAGTTCGGTCTTCGTGGTGACCAATGCGCTGCGCTTGCGCCGGGTCCGCCCCGCCATGAAGGAAACCGCAGAGGCCAGCGCCAGCGCCGCTCTTTCCCCTGCAGCCGCCGAATGAGGAGCTTAGAATGAATATCGGAGATGTCGCCACCCGGTCGGGCCTGCCCGCCAAAACGATCCGCTACTACGAGGATATCGGCCTCGTGAAACCCCTGCGAAGCGCCAACGGCTATCGCATGTTCCACGCCAGCGATGTGCACAAGCTGGCGTTCCTTGGCCGCGCCCGCGCGCTTGGCTTCAGCATCGAAGATTGTCGCGGCTTGATCAAGCTATATGAGGATACCGACCGCGAGAGTGCCGAGGTCAAGCAGATCGCTGAGGAGCATCTAAGCCGGATTGACGACAAGATCGCGGAGCTGATCGAAATGCGCGCGACCCTCGCAACCTTGGTCGATGCCTGCGCGGGTGACCACCGCCCCGATTGCCCGATCCTTGCCGATCTGGCGTCGAAGCAGCAAAGTCTGCATCTGAAAGAGACCGGCTAGGGCGCCTGCTGAACATGATCGTAGCGTGGTTACTGGCCGTCGTGCTTTTCGGATTGTGTGGAGTGCTGCATGCGCGTGCAATGGCTTTCGCCATGAACTTTACCGACCGCAACGATATCATAGGCATGCATGGTCTTGTGGTCGCTCTTTATGTTTTGGCGACCGCGCATGTCGCCGAAGCTGGCCTGTATGCCATTGGCTTCATTCTGGGTGAATGGATAGGAATTGGCGGTTTCGAGCAGGAAAATGTCAATTCGGTCATGGATTTCTTCTATTTTTCGGTCGTGAACTACACGTCGCTTGGCCTCGGCGATATTTATCCAACCGGTCATCTTCGATTTCTCGCCGGCATCGAAGCGCTGAACGGGTTTCTTTTGATCAGCTGCTCGGCTTCGACGATCTTCCTCGTCACGACACGGCGCAATCACTGACCGGGGTTGTGAGGCACAAAAATCTCATAAAACTTTGGAACCCTCCAGCGCTGGAAGCTGGTTTCACGTTCACTTTTCGGGCATCAAACCCAACTTCTTAATGCGATAACAAAAGGATTTATCATGTCATACTGGAGATTTGCCGCCATGATCGCGACCTCGACGGTCGTCATGTTCATCCTGATGTATCTCAACACGTTCCTCTGGACCCATATTTTCTGGTCCGAAACCCGCGCCTACATGGCGATCCTGATGGGCGCCACGATGGCGATCATCATGCTAGCGTTCATGCTGTCGATGTATTCGAACAAGGCGATCAACGCCGCGATCTCTGTCGGCGCAATTATTGCCTTTGTCGGTTCGCTCTGGCTGGTGCGCAGCCAGAGCACTGTGGGCGATACCAGCTACATGCGCGCCATGATTCCGCACCATTCCATCGCCATCATGACATCGGGCCGCGCCAATATCCAAGATGCGCGCGTGCGCAAGCTGGCCGACGAGATCATCTTTGCGCAGGACAAAGAAATTGCCGAAATGCGCTATCTCATCAATGAAATCGAGGCATCGGGTAAAATCAGAGAAGAAAGCAGTAATGGCCCAGCGGGGATCGTCTCGCTTCAAGATGCGCTTGCGACCGCAGAAGTATCCATCGTCGATCCAGAATTTGTGACCCAGCAAGAAATCGCACAGCTCTTTCCAGATGGTGCCGCCTGTACCTTCAACTATACCACGCAAAGCCCTGCATCTGTCATCATCGGTCGTGTGGATGGCACGGTGGCGGCATTGGTCAAGCTCAGCGGCGATCTGGTCCGACTTGAGGCCGATGAAGCGGGACGGGTACTGACGGCGGAGGGCATTACGATACGCCTGAGCGCGCCGAATGAGACGGACAGTCTGAATGTCGCCAATGGCGAGCCAACCGAGGCCAACCTCGTCCTAGAACTTGATGCAGGCTTGCGCGCTGGATATCGTGGCTTCTACACCTGCCAACGCTGATCTGCGCCGCCGACCGGCGGTGCAGATGCTCGGGGAACATTCCGGACCCACTAAGCCACGATAGAGGATGTAGACTGACGGTGTTCTTTGACTTCGGGACAATAGGCTAAAATCTGAGACTGCTAATTCTAAGCGAAGTAGAGCGGGAAAGCGGCCGCAGTGTTGGTGACCGGCTATCACAATGGACAGTGACATAAATTAATATGCACAAGCACTGAGTGTGAGGGGAGGTCTCCATCGCGGTCGGCAACCCTTTCGGACTGGGCGGCACAGTGACATCAGGCATCGTTTCCGCCACGTCGCGTAACAGCAACTCGAGCCCCTATGACGACTTCAACCAGACCGATGCGGCAATCAATCGTGGCAATTCCGGCGGCCCGCTGTTCAACGCGGACGGGGAAGTAATCGGGGTCAATACTGCAATCTTCTCAACGGACGGCGGTTCGGTGGGTATTGGCTTTGCCGTTCCTTCCGACATGGTTCAGCGGATTGTCGATGATCTTGCTGATGACGGAACGATCACGCGCGGCTGGTTAGGCGTTCAGATCAAGCCCATGTCTGACGAAGTAGCTTCAGTCCTTGGTTATGATGGCCCCCGTGGCGCAGTGGTGGAAATCGTGTCAGGCGACAGCCCTGCCGAGGCCGCAGGACTCCAGTCGGGCGACATCATTCTGTCCTTCAATGGTGAAGACATATCGGAACTGCGCGATCTGACTCGCGCCGTCGCAGAAACAGCACCAAACGCACAAGTCGCGTTGCAGATCCTGCGCCGTGGCACTGAAAAGACCATCGACCTGAAGATCGGCACGCTTGGTGCGAGCGAAGCCTGATCCATGAGATCGCATTTGCCGAGGGTTTTTGTATCCCTCGGCAGGGGCAATCCGCGTTTGTCGTGACATTGGCACAGCCCCTTTTCTGTGGCCCAAGTGATTTCTCTAAAACCTCACTTTGGGAATTGAAGCCTGCGCCCGGTGCGATGATGAAAACTGAGTAATAGACCCAGAACATCAACGTCAGCCAACTTACTGAGAGAACCACGCGCTCCACCCGAGGCCGCGAATGTTAATTGTTCGACCAACATCGCCACTACGGCCACTGCAGAAAGGGCGGTAGCGAGCAGGAGAGGCGCTGGGGCGGTTAGCGAAATGTCGTTTAGCTCAGAATTCTGCTGACGTAGTGTAATAAGATAACGGTCGGCAGTTTGCCACGAAATGGAGGTTAAAATCCATCCATGCGAAGTAGGCTGTCCAAGTGCAGAACGCACCGACGGCGGGCTTAGATCGATGGTCGGTGTATGTGGCTGGTGCCGCGAAGAGGAAGAGGAAGGCAAGCCCGGGTTGCCGGGCTTTGAAGGGAGAGAGAGGCTCTCCCGGTCCGGCTCCGAAAGGGAGCTTTCCGATGACCAACCCCAAATCCAGATCAGCTATCAAGCCCAAGGCCGCCGTGACCACCGCCCTGCCTGAGGCGGAATCGCAAATGGTCCCGCTGAACAAGCTGGTGCTCAGCCCGAAGAACGTCCGCAAGACATCAGCCACCGAGGCCGAAGATGCCGAACTCTATGCCAGCATCAAGGAGACCGGACTGAAACAGAACCTCATTGTCCACAAGATGGGTGCAAAGTTCCATGTTCATGCCGGCGGGCGGCGTCTCGCAGCACTTAACAAGCTGGCTGAGGACAAGATCATCAAGCCCGACCATCCGGTCTCCTGCTCGGTCGAGGAATCCGATCAGGCGGAAGACACGTCCGCTGCCGAAAACATGGTGCGCGTGGCGATGCATGGAGCCGATCAGTTCGGGGCTTTTGCCGCTCTGCGCAAAAAGGGGCGCACCGAAGATCAGATCGCAAAGCAGTTCGGGATTACAAACGATCTCGTCCGCCGCCGCCTAAAGCTTGCCAGTGTCGCACCGGACCTCATGCAGCTGTTCCGCGACGGTGAGATGTCGCTCGATTGCGTCATGGCGTTCACACTGACCGACGATCATGCGCGTCAGGTTGAGGCTTGGGAAGCGGTCAAGCAACATTACAGTCCGTCGCCGCATTCGATCCGAAACCATCTGACCCAGAAATCCTATTCGGGGTCGTCCAAACTCGCCCTCTTCGTCGGAATCGACGCCTACAAAGAGGCGGGTGGATCGGTCATTGAGGACCTCTTTTCTGAGCGCGACGCTATGCATCTGGAGGATCCAAATCTGCTCGAGAGCCTGGCGCAGGACAAACTTCAGGGGCTGGCGGATGAGGCCGCCAAGATCTGGAAATGGACCGAGGCGCATCTGGAGACCGACTACGATAGCTTTCGCCCCTATGGGCGAGTCTATCCCAAACCGCTCGATCCCGATCCTGACCTCGCGACCGAACTTGCCACATTGCAGGAGCGCCAGGACGCCTTGGAAAGCAATTATGATGAGGCGACGTGGACAGAGGAGCAACAGGCGGAAGAAGACCGGATCTGGAATCGCATCCGCGAAATCGAGACGATCGAAGAGGCCAACGTCGCTTATACCGACGACGACTACAGGATCGCCGGATGTGTCGTGACGATCAGTCACAATGGCGAGCCGCGCCTGGAAACCGGATTGGTGCGACCAGAAGACATTCCCAGACCAGCTGAAACAATTGCGGCGGATGACGGGGATAGCGAAACATCTGACGAAGATGGCTGCATTCCCGCAGGACCAGCGATTGAACTTCCCGCCACGATGCGTCGTCCGGACATGCCAGTCGATGCGACGACCGCAGCCCGCAAGGCACAGGGTATTCCGCAATCACTCGCTGACGATCTGCGGGCCACGCGTCATCAGATCCTGCGGGCGCATTTGGCGGCTGACTACAGCGCAGCCTATGATGCCATGCTCTACACGATGGCACGGGGCGTGTTCGGGCGCAGCGGCATTGGTGCACCACTGGACGTTTCGCTCCGGCCCGCGATGACGACGGGATCGCGCGAGGTCCTCAAGGACACCGTTGCGGCGCGCATGCTTGACGCGCTCAATGACGGTCTCAACCTTGCCTGGATGGAGGCTAAAGCGCCGAAAGATATCGAACAATTGTTGGCGCTTCCGGAACGCGACAAGCAGGCGATCTTTGCCTGGTGTGCGGCCTATGCGCTCAACCAGCAGCTTGCCAACGATACCGGTGCAACCGTTGTGATCGAAGCGATCGGTTCCCGTCTCAACGTGGATGTTGCCGCCTGCTGGCGTCCGACGGCGGATAGCTATTGGGGTCGTGTGAAAAAAGACCACGCGTTTGAGACGGCAAAGGCGCTGATCGACGACCGCTGGGCTGACGACAAGTCGGGTTTGCGCAAGGCGGAGATCGCAAAATCCATGGAGCAGGCGTTCTGCGACACACCGCAAGAGGCCGCCGGTCTGACAGCGGAGACCGCTACGAAGACATCTCGCTGGCTTCCAGACGGAATGGCGTTTGGCGAAGCGGAGACTGATCACGCGACACCGGACTCGGATGAGGACGATGCCAAGGCGACTTCGGCGGGATCAGACGCCCTGCCCGCCTTCATGACCGACGCGGCCTGACCAGTCACCAAACCATCAATACTCTGGATCGCTCCCAGCCCTCTGAAGGGTCGGGGGCGGTCCTGTCCGACTGTCGGGAAACCTCGGGCCGAATGGGTCGGCCGTTCCGGCACAGGAGAAAGACCATGAACCACGAACCTCAAAGCGATGCCCCACATGCCGAAGACGACGTGACCAATCCCGCGACGGCCGCGATCATTGCAAAACAGAACGATGCGTTCCGAACGTCTATCACCGGATCTGTCAAATTGGCCGGTGTTCCGCCCGGTAAGCTCGTCATGACGGCAGGCATCGCTGCCCGGAGCGACGAATTCCGCACAGCTCTCATCGAAGCGCTCGTCGCCTTTGATGCCTTTGATGCCAACAGTGATCCCTACGGGCTGCACGAGATGGGCGTGCTCGTGGTCGAAGCTGAACGGGTCTGGTTCAAATTCGATCTCTATGACGAGAATTTTGAGTACGGCGCGGAGACACCGACCGATCCCGCGCGCACGCGCCGTGTTCTGACGCTTCTGTTCCCGTCCGAATACTGAACCACGCAACTGCCTGGTGATATCTGGGCCGTCCTCATGATCGAGGACGGCCCTTCCCCGCTGACGGGTTTCACAAGGGGCCGGATGGTCCGGTCCCGCCCGTCACGGAGGCCACGAAAATGGCTAAACCCTGCGATTTCAAAGTTACCCTCTATCCCGCACACAAGGACGGCAACTTCGTTGTGACCAAATACGACCTCTTCGGCGGAACCTATCCGACCAAAGAGCTGACGGCGGCCGGGATGGGCGATCTTGTCGATCAGGTCACGCATTTCGCGATGGAACATGGCGAGGGCTGCAACGCGTCGGTCCGCTGTCTGGCACCGCGCAAACCTCCCGGTTTCAGCAAGGCCACCGGAAACCTCTATTTCAACCTCAGGACCAAGGAAGAGCTCGACGCTGAAGAATCACCAAAAGGTGAGAACGCCGCCGCCTGACACGGGCAGGTCAAACGATCCGGCCCAAGGGCCCGCCAAGTATGGCGGGCCTTTTTCGTTTCACACACAACCCTAGGAGCACGATGATGGGCACCCCGATCCATGAAGAGACCTATCGCGATCACACGATCAAGATCGTCCCCGATCCCGATCCGGAAAACCCGCGCGACTACGACAATCTCGGTACAATGTCCTGCTGGCACCGCCGTTACATGCTCGGTGACAAGCATGACCGCGAAGATCCGCGCGACCTGTTGGTCGATCTTTGCGGTCTGGATGGCGACACCGACCTGCCGATGAATGCGCTGATCGAGCGGGCGTCGAGGCGCGCCGTCATCCTGCCGCTCTATCTCTATGATCACAGCGGTATCACCATGAACACGACGGGCTTTCACTGCCTTTGGGATTCCGGCCAGGTCGGCTATATCTATGTGACGCTGGACGATATCCGCAAAGACTACGGCGTCACCCGCGTCTCAAAGAATTTGCGCACCAGGATCGCCGACCATCTGCGCCAGGAGGTCCAGACCTACGACCATTATCTGACCGGCAATTGTTACGGATTCATCGTCGAAAAAGATGACGACGAGGTCGCGTCATGTTGGGGGTTTCTTGGCGACTATGACGGCTATTGCCTGGCTGAGGCCAAATCGTCGGTGAATTGACACGGCCCGTGCGCGTCGCCTGGGGGGCTGCCCGCCACAAAGAGCAAAAGGCGGTTTGGGGAAGGGCAAGCCTTCCCCCTGTTTGAGAGAGAGTTTCCGGGAGGGCGTCACCCCGTTCCAAGGAGCCTCGCCATGAAGAACCCCACATCCTTTCACGCCTGCGTCGCCGACGACGCCATTTCCAAAGTATCGCGCCTGTTCAACGCCACCCTCGACGATATCTTTGCCGAGCTCTTTCAGAATGCCCGACGGGCCGGTGCGACACAGATCTCCGTCAGCCAGATCGACTATCCTGACCTCGGCCCTGTCATCTGCCTGATCGACAACGGACCGGGCCTCAGCGATCCCAGAGACCTCTTCACTCTGGGGCAAAGCGCATGGGAGAATGACGTGCAGTCGATTGAAGACGCTGCCGGTATGGGGTTCTTCTCGCTGGCAGGTCGCCGCGTGCGGATCATCGCCCAGAAACACGGCACGTGCCGGTCCTGGATGATAGACGCGGAGCCCGAGAGCTTCGGTGGAGAGGTTCCGATCACGTGTAGCGAGGGACCGCCGAACCATGATGGCACGACGATCCTGATCGCCATCAAACCCAACGAGAGTTTTGTCCCGGCCGCCAACCACGCCGCGCGGTATCTGCCGATAGATGTGATGATCGATGGCGTCATCGCCTCGCGCAAGGATTTTCTGGCAGATGCCGAGTATATTGAGGAATGGAACGGCATCCGCATTGGCATCTACGAAAGCAGCACGGTCGGGTTCCGCAACAGCGAAATCATCAACTTCCATGGCGTAACATTGCATGCGCGATTGCCAAGCCTGTCCCAGGAATTCCACCGGACCTATTACGCGCGGCTGGATGTCACCCATTGCGCAAGTCTCAAACTGGTTCTCCCGGCGCGAAAAGAGATCGTCGAAAACGCCTTCATGGACGATTTGCGCAACCATATCAGTCTGCTCTTCTATCAGCTGATCAAGGAGGCTGGGGCACATTCGCTTTCCTATGACAATTTCAGGCGCGCAGCCGCGCTTGGCATCGACCTGCTGCCAGCCGCGATGATGTTGCGTGAATTCAAACCCAGCCATGCCGATCGTGATCAGACCAGTCTGGGTGCGGTCAAGACGATCACGGCCGACGATGTGATTTACGACAGTGAGGGCGGTGCGATTGAAGAACAGAACCTCGCCTATGCGCTCTCCGCGCAGCGTGTTGAAACTCGCCTCTATGATCCCAAGCCCGCATTCACGGGCTATGAGTGGTATGAACAGCTGACCCGACTTTCGGTCAAGGAATACCGCGTTATCGGTGACACAGACACTTTCTGTGTCGCGCCGGGCAAACGCCTCACCATGACCGAGCGGCCCGATCAGTTGGAAATCCAGTGCATCTTGGCGGACGCGACCTATTCCGAGGCGTGGACCCTGGCGACCGATTGGCTGATCTTTGGCGAGGACGATTGGGGGCTCGATGACGTCGATATCGCGGTTACAAAATCTTCAAAGGCGACGAGCGCCGATCTGGTCGACTTTCTGGAACACGCGCTGTTCTGCCCATCTGACGATGCCGAGGCCGGGTCCTATGATCAACAAGAGCGCTGGTTCCGCGACGAGGCCGAGGACCTTGCGATCAACATGTTGGAAACGAGCCTTGACGCAGAAATCAATGCGATCACCCGCGTCATAGATCGTGAGCTCTATTGGCTGCGCCGCCAGGATCAGATCATCACTGTCGAAATCGGCAAAGGCCGGATTGATGTCAGCGGTCTGAATCCCCAACCAGTCGCGGCGACCGAATAGGGCTGGAGGCGGGGTAGCCGTCTGCTATCTCGCCATAAGGGCTGGAGAGCGACCCGCACGGGTTGCTCCCCCGCAATCCGGCGCAATGCTGCCGGTAAGAGCAAGGGGAGGGTTTTGGGAAGGGCAAGCCCTCCCCGGTGTGAGAGAGAGATCGTCGGGAAGGGTCGAAACCCTTCAACCCGGAGCTTTCCCATGACTGATATCCCTGCTGAAATCACACCGTCGCGTGCCGCTTCCCTCCTTCAGGCGGCCAATCATCTTCTTCCGCATTTTGAACAGGGCAAGGCCCTCGATCAGGCCTGCGTCCGCGACGCCATGGAGATCGCCTTCGGTGGCACTGATACATCGGGTGCCTGGGTCTGGAAGGATGGATATGAGGCAGGCGAATGTGCGCAGATCCTGTTGCTGCTCAAATATGGCGCGCTGATGCGCCGCCAATGCGCCGCGCCCGCAAAGTTCTTGGGCGTAGTCGAAAAGGTTGCTGGCCTCGCATTGTCACACACCCGCCGCAGCGAGAGGTCGCAAAAGTTGCAGCAATTTTCGACGCCACTGCCCCTGGCTGCGATTGTCGCCGAGGCCGCGCAGATCCGGGAAGACGATGTGGTACTGGAACCCTCAGCCGGTACCGGCCTCCTGGCCATCTACGCACAATTGGCGGGCGCCGAACTTCACCTTAACGAAATCGATGAGACCCGCGCTGATCTGTTGAGCAGGCTTTTCCCGGATGCAGCCATAAGTCATCACGATGCCGGTTCTATAGATGATCGGCTTGAAGGGGGTATTACGCCCAATATCATCGTCATGAACCCGCCCTTCTCGGCCGCGCCCGGTGTCGAAGGCCGCTACAAACCCGCCATGGGCCAACATGTCCTCTCCTCATTGGACCGGTTGCAACCGGATGGTCGGTTGGTCGTTGTGTCCGGCGCAAACTTTTCACCGGCAAACACCGCGTTCCGATCCGCCTTCAAACGCATCAGTGAGAGCGCGTCGATCCGGTTCTCCGCGCCGATCGCAGGCCGCGTCTATGCCCGCCACGGCACAACCACCGAAACCCGGCTCACGGTCATCGACAAGCGTGGCGGACTGACGCAAGATCAGAACGCCGCCTACCACGAACAGGCCGAAAGTTCGCAGGCGCTGCTGGCTCTGGTGCAGGCCCATTGCCCGTCACGATTGGTGAATGATCGAGAGAACCAACCAACAGATCGGACAACGGCCCCTACCTCTTCCTCATCCGCGCGCTCGTCCTCAATCCAATCCTTGCGGGACAAAGCCCGCAGCCAGATACGTGCCAATGAGGCGGAAAAGGCCCGGCATCCGTTTGATCAGATGGAGGCGAGCGAGATCGCCTATCTGCCAAAGGTCTGGGCCGAGAAATCAACCCGGCTCACCGAAGCGCTCTATGAAGGCTATGAGGTCCAGTCGATCACGATCGAGAACGCCCAACCGCATCCAACCGCCCTTGTGCAATCGGCGGCCATGGCCTCGGTCGCCCCGCCCACGCCCTCTTACCGGCCTAAAATCCACGCATCCCTGATCACGGATGGCGCGCTGTCCGATGCGCAGCTTGAGAGCATCATCTATGCGGGCGAAGCCCATGAGCAACATCTTTCCAGCTGGTTTCGCCATGACGCCGAAGACCAGGGTCTCGTCGCCTGCGAGGCGGAATCTGAAAACGGATTTCAGCTGCGCAAAGGCTGGTTTCTGGGCGACGGCACGGGATGCGGCAAGGGTCGTCAGGTCGCAGGCATTATTCTCGACAACTGGCTACGCGGTCGAAAACGTGCGGTCTGGATCTCCAAATCCGATAAGCTCATTGAGGATGCAATACGCGACTGGACGGCCATCGGTGGGCGGGCAACTGACATCGTGCCCCTGTCGCGATTCAAGCAAGGTTCCGAGATCAGGTTTGAGCAAGGCATCCTCTTTGCCACCTATGCGACGCTGCGCACGGCCGAGCGTCAACAGGGCGACATCCTCAAAGCCTCGCGGCTCGATCAGGTCACGGCCTGGCTTGGAAAAGACTTCGACGGTGTGATCGCGTTCGATGAGGCCCATGCCATGGCCAACGCCGCCGGTGAGAAGGGCAAGGAGGGCGGGCGGGGCGACAGGAAGGCGTCGCAACAGGGTCTGGCCGGCCTCAAACTGCAGAACCTCGTGCCCGATGCGCGCGTGCTTTACGTCTCGGCGACTGGCGCGACCATTGTGGGCAATCTTGCCTACGCCTCTCGCCTCGGTCTCTGGGCAACCGGAGATTCACCCTTTGCCACGCGCGAACAGTTTATCGCGGATATGGAGGCGGGCGGGATCGCGGCGATGGAGATTATTTCGCGCGACCTGAAAGCCCTCGGTCTCTATCTGGCGCGCTCCCTGTCCTATGAGGGCGTCGAATATGAAATGCTGGTGCATGAACTGACACCGGCACAGCGCGATATCTATGACAGCTACGCCGAGGCGTTCCAGGTGATCCATACCAATCTGGAAGCGGCGCTCGAGGCAGTCGGCGTCACGGCAGACGGCAGCACGCTCAACGTTCAGGCGAAAGCTGCGGCGCGCTCTGCCTTTGAGAGCAACAAGCAGCGTTTCTTCAACCATCTGATTACCGCGATGAAATGCCCGAGCGTGATAAAATCCATTGAGAGCGATCTTCAGAACGGCGCGTCGGCGGTTGTGCAAATCGTCTCGACGAGTGAGGCGTTGATGGAACGTCGGCTGGCGCAGATCCCGGCCTCTGAATGGCATGATCTGCATGTCGACATCACACCGCGCGAATATGTAGTCGACTATCTGATGCATTCTTTTCCGACCCAGCTGTTTGAACCCTACACGGATGAGGATGGCAATCTCAAATCCCGGCCGGCGCTTGATGGTGACGGGAACCCGATCGAATGCCGCGAGGCTGCGCGCAAACGCGATGCCATGGTCGAACGGCTCGGAGCTTTGGCACCGGTGCAAGGCGCGCTGGATCAGATCTTCTGGCATTTCGGCAAGGATCAGGTCGCCGAGGTCACAGGACGTTCCCGGCGCATCGTCCGCACGCGGGATCAACGGTTGAAGGTCGAGAACCGGCCGGGGTCGTCCAACATCGGTGAGGCCCAGGCCTTCATGGATGATGCCAAGCGCATCCTGATTTTCTCGGACGCGGGCGGCACGGGGCGGTCCTACCATGCTGATCTCGGCGTGAAGAACCAGCGGCTGCGGGTGCATTACCTCTTGGAACCCGGCTGGCGGGCAGACAACGCGATCCAGGGTCTGGGGCGTACCAATCGGACCAATCAGGCGCAGCCGCCGCTGTTCCGTCCCTGTGCCACCAACGTCAAAGGCGAAAAGCGATTCCTGTCGACGATTGCACGGCGGCTGGACACGCTCGGGGCGATCACCAAGGGGCAGCGCGAGACTGGCGGGCAGAACATGTTCCGCGCCGAGGACAATCTCGAAAGTGCCTATGCCCGCAAGGCGCTGCGCAATTTCTTCTGGGATCTGACCAAAGGCCGGATCAGCGCCTGCTCGCAGACCCGGTTCGAGGAGATGACGGGACTTTCGCTGATGGACGGCGATGGCACGTTGAAAGAGCAACTGCCGCCGATCCAACAATTCCTCAACCGCTGTTTGGCCCTGACCATCGACATGCAGGATGCGATCTTTGAGTGTTTCGGTGGCTTGCTCGAAGCCATCATTGATGATGCGAGCGCGGCGGGCACCTATGAAGTCGGCCTTGAGACACTGCGCGCCGAGAAATTCGAGATCATCGACCGCAAGGTGATCTTTGAGCACGCGGCCACGGGTGCGACCGCGACGGCCCTGACCGTTGAGCGTACAGACCGCAACCATCCGCTCTCCCTCGAGAAGGTCAAGGAGTTCTGCATGGGATCGTCGAGCGCGCGGCTGATGCTCAATCGAAAATCCGAACGCGCGGCTGTGCTTGTACCGACCTCCAGCCTGATGACCGAAGAGGGCGAACCGATCGCCCGGGTCGAGTTGCGCCGCCCTATGGCGACCGACCGGATGCTGGAGCTCGAACTGCCAGCCTCCCATTGGGAGGAGGTCAACGACTTCGAGTTCGAACGGGCGTGGTCGAAAGAAGTCGACGCCGTGCCGGAAACGTCCATCTCGAAACTTACTCTGATCTCGGGCCTGTTGCTGCCAATCTGGGACCGATTGCCCACCGACAACATGCGCATCTATCGCCTGCAAACCGAGGACGGTGAACGCGCCATCGGACGTATGGTGACGCAGGACCAGATGGCCAATGTCTATGCCGCCCTTGGGTTGGATTGTTCGGTCGAGCTCACCGCCGCTGAAATCTTCGATGCCGTCCTCAAACGTGGCCAAAGCCTGCCGCTCTCCGGCGGTCTCACTCTGCGCCGGTCGCGGGTGATGAGCGCGTATCGGTTGGAACTCACTGGTTACAATGGTGCCGCGTTGGAAAGCTACAAGGCGATGGGATGCTTCACCGAGATCATCTCCTGGGCGACGCGGCTGTTCGTCCCGACAGATGATACCAATGTCGTCGACCAGATCATGACGCGACACAAGATCACGGCGGCCGGAACCGGAGAAAGAAGTGCGGCATGACCAGGTTTGCAAAGCTGGATCCGGGTGCGATTGCAAGCGGTCTCGCCCGAGACACGGAAGCGTTCTGCCGGTACTGGTTTCCGAATGGGCGCAAGGTCGGCAATTTCTGGCAGATGGCGGACGTCACCGGCGCCAGGGGACGCAGCCTTGCGGTACGGCTTAAAGCCCATGGTGGACGGCAAGCCGGAAAATGGGTGGATCATGCGACGGGGGAATATGGCGACCTGCTCGATCTCTTGCAACATCAGCTTGAGCCGGTGGCCTACCCAGACCTGTTGCGGCAGGCCACTGACTATCTCGGCGAGGCACCCGTGATGCCAAATGACGGGCCGAGCCGTGACGAACCGGCAGCGGTTTCAAATCGTCAGGCGGCAGGACGCCGATTGTTTTCTTATGGCGGGCCAATCAATAACACCTTGGCCGAGGCCTATCTGCGCGGTCGCGGTATCGCCCGGTTCGGACCGGCGCTCGCGTTTCATCGGGGCGTCTATCTCAGAGCCGAGGACGGCACACGTCTGGAAATCCCGGCGCTCCTCGCCGCAATCACGGACAACGCGGGCAGGGTCACCGGATGTTCGCGCGTCTTTCTCAACTTCGAGACGGGTAGTCTGGCCGACATCGAGGCTCCGAAACGTGTGCTGGGCCGCCTGCATGGCAACGGGGTCCGGTTCGGCAAATGGGCCAACTGCACCGACCTTCTCGTCGGCGAAGGGTTAGAGAACACCCTGTCCGTCGGCACGGCGCTACCAAGCGCGGCTTTGGTCTCCTGCCTGACAGCAAACCATCTCGCCGCATTCAACTATCCATCTTCGATCCAGCGCCTCTGGATCGCGCGCGACAATGACAAGACCGGCGCGCGCGCCGCATTCCGCCTTGCAGATCGCGCCGATGCGGACGGGATCGAACCGGTTGTCCTGACTCCGGAGCGAAACGACTTCAATCTGGACTTAGCCGAGTGCGGCGTCACGGAACTGCGTCGTCGGCTGGTGGCCCTCATCGACGCACAAGCCTCCGAGCATGATCTCTGGCCCTCATAAGGGGTGCCGGAAGGCAGGGAGGGACAGGGCGTGGCCCTTCAGGCCGCGGCGTTGACGTCCTGTTCCGTTTGGATGTCCGGGTCGATGGACCGGCAGGTCGGGCGCAAAGGCGCCCTCATCCCAGCCGCAACGGGCAGACCCCGTAAATTTCCCCTGGGCGCGGGGCGCGCCCATTCCTCGCGGGACAAATTTTCGCGCCCTGCCCGTCCTGCGCGGTGCTACGGCCCTGCGGGTGCAGCCGGGCTGCTGACGGTCCTGTTATCGCCCCATCCAAATCGGATCAGGACGAAACCCAAAGCCAACAAAAGGACCCAAGCCCATGACCCTCGCATCTTCCACCTTCACCCCCGCCTCAAGCGCCACAGCCAGCGTCCTCGACGATCTCGCCCTTTACGGCGCGACCCCCCCCGCAGACGAACATGATCACCGCCCCCTGCCCGAAGAGGACCAGACCGAGGCCGCCATCACCGCCATGGTCGAGGCAAGCCACATGCTTCTCGCCGACACACAGCTCGAAGAGGATCTGCAAGAGATGCTCTGGTCGCTCACCAACATCTTTCATCGCCGCCTGACGCGCCTTGAGCGCCAGCTCGATGAGAATGAATGCGAACAACGCGACCTGGTGAGATGTCAGGACGGATCAGAGGTCAAAAGCCTGGAATTGGAGCGCAAGCTCGACCGTGGACAAAAACTTGTCGAGCACCGGGACGCCTATGAGGCGATGCGGGACGCCTCAGCCGCCCATTTCCACACGGAGACCGGTTCGATCTGGATGCCAAGATCAGGATCGCGGGTATCGCACAAGAACCTTACAGCCTCGGTGGTCGACAGCCGCAACTTCCTCTCCGCAGAGCGCCGCAAGAAAAACGAAATCCACTGCCCCGAGGGCACCCGCATCGCCTTCACCGGCGGCGACTATCAGGATTACGACGCGATCTGGACGATCCTCGACGGCTCGAGAGAGAAATATCCGGATATGATCCTGCTGCATGGCGGCACACCGAGCGGAGCAGAACGTATCGCGAGCCTCTGGGCAGAGAACCGCGGCGTCACCCAGGTGGTCTTCCGGCCCGACTGGAAATCCCACAACAAAGCGGCCCCCTTCAAGCGCAACGATCAACTCCTGAAGACCATGCCGAAAGGCATCATCGCCTGCCCCGGCTCCGGCATTCACGAGAACCTCGTCGACAAAGCCCGCAAGCTGGGCATTCCGGTCAAAAGGATCGGGGGCTAAGGCTCCCTGCCCTCTGGCGCGTGTTCAGCGAGGATGCGCGCCAGACAATCGATTTCGTTCATGACATCGACAATGTCCCGGTCTGCTGAAGACTGAAGGTATCGTCGCAGCGCAAAGCTGGTGTCGGGTTTTGCGGCAAGAGCGGCAAGTTTTCGCGCAATGTGCTCAAACGGGTCGGTCTGCATCATGCTCACCTATGAAGTTGCTGCCTTACGTGCTTTTATATCAATATATATAACGATATAAAAGCAACAGGGTTTGGATCAACTCACCGATAAACGGGACGAACGATGGGGACGTGGATGCGACTGGCCCAGAACATATTCTTGAACTTCCTGCTTCTGAGCGCCACCGCCTGCACGGTTGCCAGAGAGCCTGAAAGTACCAGCCTGTCCGCCCTGATAGAGGCGGAAACCTCGGTCGTGGATCGGGAGATTGCCAATGCGGGGCTCTACAATGGGGTGCTGGAACCATACGCGACAGGCACCGCGACTCTCAAGAACCCGGACTACGTGACGGACGAACGCCTGATGACCGTCGTGCATTCTGCCTTCACCGGCCCCATCGAAGACTTCGTTTCCAGAATGGCGCTCGAGACCGGATATCGGGTCACCGCCCAAGGCGAAAAACCCGGCGCGCCGATCCTGATCACCTTAGTGCAACGCAACCTGCCCGCAATGGGCGCGCTGAGCGAGGCGCTCTTTCAAGCCAAGAACCGGGTGGAACTGGTCGTCGATCAGCGCACAAAGACCATGACGATCATCTACAGCAGGCCGGAACGCAGCCCCGTGCCCCATATCGAGGACACGGAAACATGATGCGTCACTGTTTTAAACCGCTGGTGCCGCTTTTGGCTGTCTTTGTCCTGGCCGGGTGCGAAAGTCTCAAGCCGCTGGGTTCCGAACTTCAGGAGCCAGATCCGATCTTCATCGGCGGTCCGGACCAATACCGCTCGAACCGACCTCCGGCCGACTTCGCCGAGTTCAGTGCGCGCACGCGGCGCGGGAATTATGAGACCTCGGTCGACGAGGAGCGCTACGATCTCTTGCGCGAAGCAGCCGTCTCCTATTCGGCGCAGGCCGGCTACCAGCACCGGGTCTGGGAAGTCATGCGCCAGCTTGAACGCGACAGCCCAAAGCTATCCCGAACCTTTGACTTCAACAGGATTTCCTACAGCGCCCCGAGAGAGACGGGATACATTCTTCCCCCCGTCGTGAGCCGCGCCACGGCTGCCATCAATGTCGATGAGAGCGGACAGTCCGCTGTGGCAGCCGATGAATTCTACCGCCTCGAGATCCCCGGCCGCATCGTCACGATCGTGCCGACCTGGCGGGACTACCTTGTCATCCCACTCGAAGAGGCGAGCGATCCCGACGATGACTTCCTGCCGCAAGATAAGGAGGAAAAGCAAGTCTTCGACCGCTTCGCCGCCGAGGGCTGGCAGGCGGGCGTCGAGCAAGCTGACGAAGCGCTTGCACTCAACTTTGTACGTCTGAAACGCGACTATCTTGGCATGATCGAGTATCGGCGCATGGTTCAGGCCGGGTTGGTCAGGGAACTGGTGATCCAGTCCAGCGAGCGTCGATCCGCTGGCGACGGCGACGAACTTTTCATCGGTGAGCGCCGGGTCAAGATTGTCAGCTCCGCCCGTTTCGTGCGCGATCCCAGCCAGTGGAAGCCGTTACAGAGGCGCTATGCGGTGACGAAATGATTGATCTGGATAGGATCAATCTCGAGCCTGATGATCCGAACGCAGCTGAGGTCACGATCCTGAAGGATGAGCCAAATCGGTTCGACAGTGATCTGTCGGCATTTGATCATTTTTTGGTCGGGGCAGCGATGAAGGGAGCGTCCGACATAAATATCAGCGCGGACCTGAGGATGCGAGTTCAACTGCACGGCGACCAGAAGCTTGCAACGAAGCGTCGTCTGCTGATCACGGAAGTCCAGGCGATGCTGGCGCATCTGTGGTCAGCCAATGACGCGATGTCTCTTGTGGGCGCCGGGCGACCATTGGATTTTTCCTATGAAAAGAAGATTGATCGCAAACGCAGTCAGAGGTTTCGGGTGAATGCGACAGGTGAGCAAAGATTCGGCACCAACGGGGTACAGATCACGCTGCGCGCCCTGCCCGACACAACACCGACCCTGGATGACGTCGGGCTCGAAGAAGAGCTGCGCGACCGGTTGGAGCCAGCGAGCGGGATCATCGTCGTGGCCGGCGCGACGGGTCACGGCAAGTCGACGACCATGGCCGCGATGACACGGTGTCATCTGGAGAACCGGCAACGTTCTCGCAAGATCATCGATCTGCAGGCCCCGATCGAATACACGTTCCGCGACATCAACACCGACGCGGCCGATGTTGCGTCCTTTATCAGCCAGTCGGAAATTGGTGTTGGCCGGAATATCCCCACTTTCGCGGAAGGTGTCCGCGCCGCGATGCGGCGTGCGCCTGCCGTGATCAATGTCGGTGAGAGCCGGGACCGTGAAAGCATGGAGGCCTGTATCGAAGCCTGTCTCACCGGTCATCTGGTGAACACGACGACACATGCGGGATCGATCGCCGAGGCGCTCCGGCGCATGGCTTTTTTGTTCCCGTCGGAGGAGCAGGAGGCACGCTCCTTCGATCTGATGACCTCGCTCAATCTCATCATCTGGCAAAGGCTGGTTAAAACTGCAGACGGCAAAGGACGCGTCGCGCTGCGCGAGTATCTGGTCTTTGATCAGAACGTGCGGGACCGGTTTTTGAGCGTTCCTCCCCTGGCGTGGGTGAACGTCGTGAAGGGGATATTTTCGGACAGCCGTTCCAATCCGAACCTGGTCGCCAGGACGATGACGCAGTCCGCCGAGCAGTTGGTGCAGCGCAAGATCGTCAAGGCGGCGGATGTCTCTGGGATTATTCAGGCCGGGATCGGGTTTCTGGGTCAGATCAAGCTCTAGTCATTGTTCCAGTATCACGCATATCGTTAAATATTACGTTACATATCATTTCAAAAAGCTGGCAAAAAAGCACCATCCGGGACATACTTTGATATGTTCAAATGGCTCAAGAAGACGCGACAGTCGCATAGCGAGATCGGCTACTGGGTACATCTCGGTGGCCAATGGCTGGCTGTCGGTCTGATGATCTATTTCTGGCGCGCCATGCTTCACATGCTGGATTCAGTGGAGGTGTTTGCCGGTGCCTGGCGGGAAAGCCGTTCAGAGCATTTTGGGTTTGTTGACGGCTTGGTCGCGATCCCTGTGCATCTGATCTCGGAACCGATTTACTTCCTGCAATTGGTATCGATCATCTTCGTTTTGCACCTGACGGTAAACCGCGCGGGATATCGTAGTTCTTGGCATATGCCTCATAAGTTCAACAGTGGCGGCTTGGGTGCGCTGGTGGTGATGTCCGTGTTTCGCCGATAGCTACTTGTCCTTGGCAGCTTTGTTCCCCAATTGTCGTGGACGTGCGCGGTTGTTCGCCAACCCGATATTGCCGGCTTGGCTAAGTGTGCCACCAGCCGCAGCCCCGGTTTGATAAGCTCCCCCCGCCCCAATCGCACGCGCCGTCATGGCGGTCCCTGCCCCCAGATCGTCACCGATCCCATCGATCCATTTGAAGACCCGCGCCGGAAACACGTTGATCAGGCTGAACGACCAATCGATGATGACGACGTAGAGCAAGCCGACAAACACGGTCAGCACCGCCATAGTCAGGAACTGAGATAAGACCCCAAACGCACCTGGATCTGCCGCCATCTGTGAACTCAGTGCTGCAAACAGCATACCGTTGAGCGAGAAAGCCGCGATCCGGAACAGGACCATCCCGAGCAGGAAGCCGAACACCATCAGGAGCGGGGTGAGAAACAGCATCAGCAGCAGAGACCATCCCTTGCGCGAGATATTGGACGAAATTCCGTGCCCGTCCATCGACAGCATGGCCACGGCCCAAAGCGGTGCCGCAAAGACCGCCTCGATCACCAATAGCATGAACGCCAGAATAGCGATCAGCCAAATGACGGCCGGAAGATAGGGCAGGACGAAACCGACGAAAATTGCGGCAAAGATGCCGATCTGGAACAATCCGCTGGTGAGCGACGCAAGCGTCGCGGGGATCGAACCGAACAGGGGAACCGCGGAGGCGGTCGCCAGCACCCCGATCGCAACCACGGCATAGGTCAGAAAGGTCGAGGCGTAGGCCATCAGCCCGATCATCGGATCGACCGTGATCGTGTCAGGGGCCAGCAGCTGGATACCTTTCAGCAGGTTGGTCGGTGGTGGCAGGAAGTTCTCCGGCGAGGAGGCATCGTCCCCGGCGTAGGCGCGCTCGGTGATGAACTCGCGCAGCCCGGCATTGGCGGCTGCCTCGTTCCAGGCCGCCACGCTCGCATTATAGCTCGCACCGATCCCCGCCAATATCTTCTGCGCATCGCGGTCCGCATTGCTCTGGAACCAGTAGGCCCTGCCGAGCTCGGTCGCCAGCGTGTTCTGGACTCCGCCGCTGAGCGTCGTCGAGATCAGCGTGCCCGGCGTTGCCGTCGGAAACATGCCCGCAACCGCGTTGGCGTCGCCGGATATCTTGCTGATCAGCATGTAATAGGATCCGGCCATCATCCAGCCGCCCGTCTTGAGATCGCCCGCGATCGCGGTTGGTGCGGACAGTGCACCGCTCCCGTCCGACCCGATGGACTGGATCTGCAGGCTGATCGGCGTCCCACTCTCGGTCTGAACCAGGGTGGACAGCGCGCTCGGGTTCACGATCGGATTGACGATCGCGGAATGTTGCTGGCGCAACGTGCGCATCATGGCGGCGAGGTTCGGGAAATCGCCCGGTGCGATCGTGTCGCGGGCCGATATCTTCGCGACGACTGTCTCGGCGGAGCCGCGCATCTCGGTGCGGAGTGCATCGATCAGAGCGCGCATGCCGGTATTGATGGTGTCCATGTTCGTCGCCGGGCTGATACGTTTGAGTGCCGCGGTCGCGGGCGGCAGCGTCACCGACCCACAGGCACTTGTGATGGTGGGCGTGGAATAGGTCAGGATCTGCGGTGTGTATCCGTCGATCAGATCGGTGGCGGAGGCCGGGGCAAGGTCGGACCAGATACCGCCGCTGACGAGTTGCAGATCGCCGCCCTTGGAAACCTCATAGTTATAGGCCGCGCGGCAGAACTCCATGCGCCAGAGCTGCTGCAGGAAACGCGCGTCCGAGCCCACATAGTCGGTGCCGACAATCGGCACTTCGTCGGACACAATCAAATCTGCGGTCTTGTTCCAGAAGAAGGTACCCGCTGCCGTGCCGGCGCGGACAACATAGGAGATGCCGTGCTGGATGCCATTATAGCCATTGTCGAGCGGGATCAGCAGCGCGAAGGCGGTCAAGATCCGGATCGGCACCCAGATGGTTGATTTCTGACCGAGCACGATGCCTTCATGGGCCGAATCCAGCGTTCCCTGAAAGATGTTGTAGAGCAGGAAGAGCCCGCCGACCGCCAGGAACAGGATGTTGAACGACAACATCAGCAGCGAGATGACGGTGCGGTTGTTGGCGGCAGGCCCCGGGAAGAGATCGCCGAAGATCAGGTTGAAGAAGGTGTTGGAGCGATCGTCCCCCTGCCCGCTGAAGATATCCGGCACGCTGATGGCCTGCGCCATCCCGCCATCGCTGGAGGCCAGAAGCAGGCCCAGAGCCAGAGTGACGGTCAGAATCGCTTTCATTTGTCCTGCTTCCGACCTGGGAGGATGATCTGCATGTTGCGTGGCAGGCGCGAGGTCAGATAATCGTAGAACCCGCCAAAACGTCCCTGCTCGATGATCCAGGCGAAGAAATCGGCGCGGACCGCGCGGAACATCGAGAACAGAAAGAGCGCAACAAGCCCGATGACAAACACCCGGCTGATATCAAAGAAGATGAGACCAACAGGAATGGCCAATACCGCGACCAGCCCGGCGTATAGGAAACAGCTGCGCTGCGTCCGCCAACCTTCATGCTGTCGCTGTAGCTGTGAGGCGCTTATGGACCGGGCCATTTCTTGAAACCGCTCGATCCCACCGTCATCGTAGCGACCTGTCAGCCCTTTGGAATCCAGCGCTTTGGGCCGGACCCGTTCGGCAAGATCGTAAATGAAATCCGCGCCAAACCTACTGGCCTCGAAGGCTCTGTGAATGCCACCACGGCGCGCAAAGAACCCGGCCGCGCGTCTTGCACGGCTCTTTTTTGGCTCATTGTCATCCTGGTTGCGCGCCATGTTTGATCAGCCCTGTCTGTCAGTTGCCGAGCGGGGCGCCGCCGCCCGCCCCCTCGGTCCCGTCAATGGTTGAGGCCAGGGCGGCGGCTTCCACCGCGGCCACACGGCGTTCCAGACCGAAGCGCATCCAGTTGACGTGAAGATCGAGCGCCTGGGTAAGAAGAAGCTCCCGCATCACCGCATCAGGTGACATTTTCGCGATGGATTGATGCCAGTCGGGGTTGGCAAACCGGGAATGAACGAAGATGTCGACCGCCTGAAGCGAGGAGACCTTGTCACCCACAGCATTCGGATAGGCGGGCCCGGCCGCATCCCGTGCCCAATTCGCAAGTTCCGTCCCGCCGGTCGGGGTTGCAATGTCGCCCAGATAGGTGAAGACCGCGTGCGAGGCCGACCGGCGTGTCGCATCGATCTGGCGCGCGGCGATGCGCGCAAGGCCAGCCGGTGTTTTCGCTTCCTCGGTGGTGACCGGTTTCGGCGGCAGCGGATCGACCATGTTGTTGACCATCCGCGCGAACGCCTGTGCGACCTGCTGGTCGGAGGTGTCGAGCGTGATGGCCTCGGTCAAGAGCCGGACATCGGATGTCGGATCCGCAAATCCGCCGACGTTGCGCAGGGTGTCGCGATCAAGTTTGATCTCTTGGGCGAGCGCCAGACCGCCGGAGCGGACCGGTGCCCCGGCCGGACCGTTGCCGTAGGACCGGTTGCGCGACAGGTTGGCGATGTCGATACCGCCGACGCCCTGACTGGTTTGCCCGCCACCAAAGTTCAACACGCCGGAGAGATCGATGCAGGCGGAGGTGGCCGGATCATACCGGCCGCCTTCGGCCGCTGCCCGGATTTTCTGGCGCTCGAGCAGGACGGCGTTCTGGTCGCGTCCTTCGGCGATGCGCTTCGCGGCTTCGGTTTCGCGTTTGGAGTACGCCGAGAGCTGCGCCACACCCTTGAGGATGTTGTCGACGATGTAGTTGCCGACCTCCGTGGTGTGATTGTTGACATTGATCCGCGCGCTGCGAACGATGTTTTGCACGCCGCCACAGGAACAGCCGCCAAAGGCGTATCCCGGCGTTGAAAGCGTGAACAGCCACGCCGCGGCAAAAACCGACAGTGCGCTCCCCATCACACGTGGTTGATGCGTCGTCGGTTGATCAGTTGTCATTTCCCACTCCCTCGCTCCGAGCATTCCCTTTTTTGCCCCGGATGATGTCGTTGACCTCATCGAGGTTGGTGCGCGTCTCCGTGCTCCCCTGGCTCTGGATTCCAGCGGGGTCCTGAGGTTTCGATCTGCCTTCGGTCACGCTCTTGGGGATCTGAAATGACGTGAATTGGATCAACAAGACGAATGCGATCGCCGCCAGAACGACCGCGAGCGCGATCCATTTTCCAAGCGTTATTTTCGACAGGATGTTATTCGGCATTTCCGCCTCCATAGATAAGGTCATAGACCGCATCCAAATTGGTCGGACTGGTCGTCGTGCCGTTGAGCGTCACCCCCTGCCCCACCTGACCGCCGCCGGTGTTCAGATCCACGCCGCCAATCGAAGTTGTCGAATTGCCTGTCAGACCGCCAATCGGCAGGAAGTTGAAACTCGGCAGCTGGAGTAGATTGGTGATCTGGGCGGTGAGCTCGTTCATCTTACCTTCTGCGAAGGAACAGATCTGGCCCTGCGCCTGACTGACCGCCGCCTGGAAGATGCCTTGCAGGTTTGGCACCTGGATCGCGATGTCGAGGTTGACGTCGAGCAGGTTGTCGAGACATCCAAGCGCCGCGATGGAGTGCGGTTTTTTCAGCGCCTCTTCGCCGCGCAGGACTTCGGCTTCGATGCCTGATCGGATCGCATTGGTGAGGTTCAGCTTCACCGTGTCGGTGCATCCCTGGCCGCCGGACGGGAAGAGTTGCAGGATTTGATCATCGACTTGCGCGTGGGTTTTTGGCGCGCTCACGATGGCCAGCCCCGCGATAAGCGTCGCACTCAAAACGTATCGCATGTCATGTCTGCATGGTCTGGTCATTGAGTGCCTCCAAGACTGGTCCGTTCCCCTTGGAAAGGGGGTGTTTCGCGAATGAGGATGGGACGTTTTGCGCCGAAGCCTGGAAAGCCTGTGGTCTGCGCAAAGCTGCCGCCCGTACCAGTCCCGCCCGCGTACATTGTGTCGGACGCGGCCCCGATGCGGTTCATCAGGTGCGATTGCAGCTCGGCGTAGGAGCTGAAGCCGTTGGCATCGAGATAGCTCTGCGGGAACACGGTCGGATCAAAGCCGCTCGCGACCCAGTCGTTGAGCGCGCCGGCTCCCAAGAAATGCGCCGCGGTCAGCAGCCCGCTTTCCGTGAAGGTCACGCCGTTGATGGTCTGACCAACCAACCCCAGTGTTTGCGTTGATAGCGCCGAAAGATTGAGTGTCGTCAGGGTGTCGAAGGCCTGGTCCTGCAAGGCGTGCCCGGCGGGTGAAGTCAGGAAACCGCTCAAGGATGTGACGCCCTGTACTGTCGCCAGCGACGTCCATTCGTAGTTGCTCCAGCTGCCGTACGACCCGCCAATATGGTTTACATAGCCAAGGCTCGCCAGCGTCCCGGCGGTGATCTGGTAGGCACCTGCCGCCGTGCCGCCTTGCGTGTTCAAGGCTCCGTAGTTGCCGCCAGATTCCTGCGTGCGGATCAGATCGGCATAGTCGCTCGCCAGGGCGGTTCCAGCCCAGAGGGCGAGCGCAATGCCAAGATAGCCGATATGGGGAAAGCGGCTCATTTAACGGTCCCTGCGATAGCAACTGGCTGGGTCGGGATCGTCTCCATCACTGCGCCGGTCGAGGGCGAGATCACCGTCACACCGCCACGGCTGAGCGTCTCGATGCCGCGAAAGCCGTTTTCGTCTCGTAAGGTTCTGGAGAGGCCGACCACACCCTCAAGCGCCTGGATCATCCGGTAGGATTGACCAAGATTGTTGATCAGAAAGACGGGACAGAATGATTGACCGCAATAATAGGGTGAGCGCACCACAATGATTTTTTCGCCGCCGAGCAGTATCTCGACCTCATAGACGCTGACTTCGGGCGGCCCAAAAGACGTCGCCGTCGTCTCGTCGATGTTTGCCCCCAACTCTTTGCTAACGAGGGCCAGCTCCGCCTCATTGGCCTCGCGTTCCACCATGCCCGTTTGATCGGGTTGAGGCGTGTAGGCCTGACCGCTCCACGTCCAGACCCGCCCGTCCTCAACGATCGAGCGCATACCGGTCGGTGTGACCGCTGACAGCCCAAGCTCCTCGACGGCGGGCCTGCGATAGATTTCGAGCCATTTCTCGTTGTGGAACAGCGCGACGTTAAAGCACTCGGTCTTGCAGTTGCGGCTCTTGCCGATCTTCAGAAAGAGTTGCTCGGGATCGTCGTTCGGCGTTTCCAGCCAGACCCGGATCGCCTTCACGTAAGGAAAATCGCGACCATACATTTGCCGCGCGATGTTCAGCGCCTGTTGATCGTTGCGCGCGAAGGAGAGCTGCTGAACCGCGATATCCCCGCCAGGCTGGTTGTTCTCGCGACTGTCCTCGGCAAGCGCGGACAGCACACCCAACGTGACCAGCAGTGCAGCCAGATAGACGAGGAGCGGTGACCGCCTGTGTCTTGCGCGCAATGTCATTGAAATGCCCCTTTCGCGAGATCGTCGGCCATGCGGGAGATGACGTTCGAGCGTGCGGACTCGTCGAGCATCTTGCCGGAAGACATCAGCCCCTCGAGTTCCGCCTCGATCTCCGCCTTTGCCGACCCGGCCGGAAAGCGACGGGCGAGGATGTGGCGCGCCTCGGGACTGCCGAGCCGCTCGTAGAGGATCGCGCGCAACGCCGTGTCTTCGGCAGTTGTCGACAGCGCCCAAAGTTCGATGGGCCCGAGTTGGTTATAGAAGTGCTGCACATAGGTCTGGGATTTCAGCTTGAAGATGGCGACGATCGGCGCGCCCTCGCCCGGCTCCGGCCCGCTCAACCGGCTGATCACCGGTTTCAGGCTGGCGGGCAAATCGTAGGTGTCCATCACCGTGCGCACGCTCTCGGCGGTCGGCACGTTGCACAGAAAAATGTTGGTGGCGAGTTCGCGGATTGCATGGTCGAAATCCCCGATCAGCTGACTGGCGAGCGAGATCTGCACGCCCGCCTTGCGGCCGACCCGCACGTCGGCGACGATCTGGTCCCGGATACCGAGCCCGCCGGTCAGGTGGTATTCGTCGATACAGATGCGTTTGGGCATCTGGCGGTTGTTCTGGAATCGCAATAGATGATGTGCCCGCACGGCGTCGGGCAGATCGGACCCTTTGATCTCATCCTCGTCGAGCCAGAAGTCAGACGTCAGCGTCTGGCGCGCCATCATGTACATGACCGCCGTCTGCTTGCGCCCGCGCTTGCCGGTCGCTTCGGTCACACCGGCCAGATCGAAGGCAACGATGCGTGCGCCCGAGATATCGAACCGGGTCGGGTTCGACAGGATCACATACTGCTTGATCGCGGCGGTGATCTGACGCTGGAACGCGCCGACCATCGGTTCCTGGGTCGATTGCACCCGCATTTTGATAAAGGGCTCGCGCACGGTCTCTGCGTTGGAGATCGGGATTAGATCGCCGAGGATCGGCACGGCCAGGCGTTGCGCGAGGGCTGCGGCATGATGCTCGTTCTTCGCAAACAGGACGTCGACGATCTCCCACCAGGTGGTCTCTTCATCGACTTCGAAATGATGCTTCTTCAGCGCTTCATCGACATGGCGATCCATGGTTGGCGAATAGCGCTTCGGGCTGACCTCATCGGAATAATAGCGATAGGCCTCATCGACGCAGGCCTCGGCCAGCTGCGAGACACCGTCATAGGGCACGTTGGCATCTTCAGGTGTGCAGATCAGCCCGATCAGGTTCACCAGAAACGCGCGTTCATGGGCAAACGGTTTTCGACAACAAAGCTGGGTGTCGAACGGATTGACGGCATCGCGGTCCACCATTTTCAGCCGGTGGAACATCGCCTCGTGTCGCCGGTTCGGCGGAAGGGCGTCGCGGATCAGGCTGATCAGGCCCGACGAGGACGGGCCGATATCGATGATGGCGATGCGCGGCAGGATCGCCTGGTTGTCCCCGCCCCTTCCGGATTGCGGCGACAGCGCCACGCCGAGATTGATCGCGTTCATCAGAACCGATTTACCGGATCCGGGCGTGCCCACCATGATATCGACGCTGGCATTCTGTTTTGAGGAGCCGGGCTGGTAGGGAAACGGCTTGCCGTCCGCGGTGCGAAAGATGATCGACCCGCGTCGCCACGGACAGGCCGGGCGCACGATCGGGGCCATGGCGAGCACGTCCAGCAGATCGGCGGCACAGCTTTCTGCGGTCGAAGCAGTGGACAAGCCCAAGGCGGACGACATCACGCAATCGAGCGGATCGCCGACCACCGCATTGGTGTGACAATTGCCCCAGGACTTGACCATCTCTTGTAAGGACGAGACGTGGGCACGCAGCTGTCCGACCTCGTCGGCTGGTGCCCAGGCCGCGAAGGAGGCGCGCCAGCGGATGACCGTGTTGCCGTCGCCGTCCGTCTGACGCAACCGCTCGAAGCTCTCCTTGATGCGCCCGTTATGTGTGGGGGCAGTCCAGGCCAGCAGCCGCGCCAGCTGCTCGCGAAACACTTGCCCTGCGAACCCTCCGCTCTCCATCAGGATAGAACAGCGCCACGAGATTCTGGTGCCGTTGGCGATCACGCGCCTGATCAGCTCATTGAACTGCACAACGATTTCGGGGGGCAGCACGATGTCGAAACCGGAAAACACCGTGTTGCCAATGCGCACGATCTTGCCGTCGATCACCTCGGCATGATCGGTGAAGAGTTGTTCCGACAGATTTGGCCACACGAGATTGGAGATATCTTTGCGTGTGATGTTGCGCCCGAGGCTCGGCAGTCGTGCTTTGAGATAGTCACCCGGCAATGTCGCGCGCCACGGGTGGTTGAGACCCAACGTGTCGGACGCCACGATCTTGCGGATCGCGTTCAGTGCCTCGTAATTGTCTAGTAGTTCGAGCGCGATACCCGCCGAATTGAACTCGCGCCCCAAAGCTGTAACAAAGCTGTCATGGCGGATTGCCAGGCCTTCAAGCGCGGTATCCGGGATCTGACCAAGCGAGATCGGTGGCGCGGCATTCAGCACTTTCGTGCGCCGTTTCAGGCTGGCATTGCGATCTTCCGCCGTCAGCAAGGAGGGGCGTGTCCACAGCGCCAGATAACAGCGCTCGCCATAGAGCTTGGATGGGAGCAGTTTGCGGCGCTCGTCCAGAAGATCATGTAAGTCGAGCGCATTGTCACGCGCAACGCGGGCGCTGTCATCGATGATGGTCTCGACCTCGCGCGTACCAAGTTCCGGCGAATGCCCGAACCAGAACTGCAGGGCCAGTCCTGGTTTGGAAAAGAACGGCGACAGGCCCACCCGCAACCGGTCGCAGGCTTCGGTGACATCCTCCTCTCCCGGCAAGGACCGGAACCCGTCGAGCCGGAAGAGCGACATCATCGAGCCGTCGTCGGCCACCAGTGCTGTCTCGCCATGCGCGGTTTCCAGACGGCAATACCCGTCCAGAGAGGCCTTCAGCGCTCCCCGGCCCAGATGGGCTGCGACCTGATGCCAGAATGCGACCATCAGTACATGCCCCTTAGTTGAGCGAGCGGAGCTGACCGTCCACGGAGGATTGGTTCGCACCGGTGCCGAAGATCGAGGCGACGCCGACATTGAGGAAGGTCGGAATGGCCACCATGCAGGCGGCCGCGACGCTGAGCATCAGGATGCGGCCCGTCTCGACGGACGAGTCATTGGCGCTGCGCGACCGCTTGATCATCGCCATGACCGCCATGATCGCGAAGACGACGCCGAGCACGAAGGAAATGGTGCCCAGAATATCGGCGGCGGGGCCAAGCTGGCTTGAGCGCATCTCGGTGAAGATATCGCCAAACGTCTGCGCAAAAGCTTGGGTGGCCCATAACGTTGTGAAGCCGAGCGACACCATAGATCGCACGAGAACCGGTCGCCATGACGGACGAGGTCGCATTGAAGGAAAAGGCTTACGCATGAATGTGCTCCTTGTTTAGCCGAAGAAGAGGTTTTCGAAGAGGCCGACGGTCCGGGGCAGATCGACCGCCATGATCCCTGCAATCATGTGAATGAAGCCCTTGCCCATCAGGCCCTGGGTCGGCATGTCCGCCGATTTGACGCAGAGAAAGAGACCGCGCACGACCGCCAGCAGCCCGATGAATTGCGCGACCCGCACGAGTGCGATCAGGATGGCTTCGCCGGGCGCGCCTGCTATGGGCGAAAGCATCTCTGGCGCATAGGCCATGATCTCGCTGGCAGCACTGGCCGTCGTGTTGCTCGCCCCGTAAAGTGACGCAATCCAGGCGGACAGCGTCAGATCGAGGGAGATGATCAGCAGACCGAACACGATGTAGGTCAGCGCCTGATAGTAGCCGTGCCGCCTGTGATGGGCATGCGCGCGCTCCTCGGCCGTCACCAGCATCATTCGGCTGCCGATCACGACGAGGATGATGCCCAGAACGAAACAGAGTGCTGCCACGAAGGCCTGCGCCGGTGGCAGGATGTCGGTCACCCGCGTGAAGAAGGCGGTCAGCTCGTCCATGTGCTGTCATCTCCATCACTCACCATCTCCACCCTCTATTTTCGGTGTGGCCTCGGCGTTACCATCTGGAATCAGCACCACGCGCTTCGGGGCGTCTGTCACGGGAACCGCAACGGGCGTCACCTGTATTGGGCGAGAACCGGCCGTTTCGGAAGCCGAGCCATCGTCGGGTGCGGGCAGGGACGCGCCGATGAGGCCGGTGGTGGCATAAAGCTGCCGGATCGCGTTGGAATGAGCTCCGTTGATCTTGCGCTGGTCCTGCAGCCGGCCAACGAGCTTGGGCAGGACACCCCCCTGCCCCGTCAACAGCGCCAGTTCCGAGCGGAGTTCCAGGCTCTGTTCGCTCAGAAGAGCCACCTCGGATCGTAATTGATCGAGTTCGCGGGCCTGCTGATCATCGGCAAACTCGACCACGGCGTGTCCCGCCTTTGCCTTCAGGTCCAGTACGTTGAATGCAAAGACGCCGCCAATCGCGACGAGACCGAGGACGGCGAGGGTCAGCAGGACCTTGCACAGCCCGTTGATAAAGGCGGTGCCGGTACTCTCACGGGCGTGCACGTTGACCGTACCGCCGACCCGACCCGGACGGGCAAGGGTGAAGCGGTCGGCAAAAGCGTCAACAGGTGATGGTGCCGAGACGCCTGATGCTGTGTCTGACCGATACATTGTCCCTCTCTTCCGCCGGCAGTTTCAGATCCTGGTTCCGTTCTTCGAACCGACGCCCCGTACCAATGTGTTGTGGCTTGCGGCAACTCGGCTATGGTCATTAAAACTATATCGTTATATATAACGATATAAAGGGCGCAGTAAAGACCTTTGGTAAACACCTCAGAGAAAAGGATTTCCCGATGAAAGCTGTCAAAAAGAACCGTTCGCCGCGTGCAAGCTCAGTGTCAGGTCTCGCCTTCCTCATGATCCTGGGATCTGGCTCGGCAAGCCTTGCTCAGGAATACAGCTGGAAGGAGGGGTTTGCCGGTTGCACGGGAACGTCCCCCTTCATCGAAACACTCATCTCAAAAACAGACCCAGAGGTGCGCCCGCTTCTGAAAATCGGCGAGATGCAAGCCTGGGCTATCAAAGACGCAGACGGAAAACCCGCGACGGCCCTGACGACGCAGGATGGGCTGACGATTGTGGGGCGCATCATTGGACCGCAAGGCGAGGACATTTCGGCAGCACTGCTGATGACCGTACCCGATCCGGGCGCGAAACCGCCCATCGCACAAGCATCGATGTCTCAGACTTCGAGTCCTGCACGTTCGTTACCCGCACGGACAACAACACCTGCGCCTTCAGCACAAGGCGCGATGGCGCCCGATTCAAATCCGCAAACCGCCAGGCGCGCACCGACTGGGGCCACATCACCTGTGTTAAATCAATTGCAGAGAAACCTGCGGTCTGAAGACGCGACCCAAGCGCCGCGACTGCCTGACACGGCAACGCTGGACGCACCTGCCGTTGCCACCCTGTCGGCACCGATTACCGCCATTGAACACCCCTCTGCCGATGTTCAGGCCGGAATCGATACGATCTTTAAGCAAGCCGGTGAGGAGCGTATCTGGTTTTCTGCCGGAACGCCGAACCCCGGCGCACCCGTCGTCTACATGCTCACCGACCCGGAGTGCCCGCATTGCCAGTGGACGATTGATCAAATGCAAGGGTCAATTGCGTCCGGGTCTGTCGACCTCCGGATCATTTTCGCTCCCGTTACCGGCGTTCAGGGGTTCAATACGGCCCTGTCGATCCTGCATTCCAAAGATATCGCGCAAACCTTCACGGCTCATATGACCTCGAACACCCGAGGGACATCCGGCGTCGCCCAGATGGATACGACCCAGGCCGACAAGGCCGTCATCCAGGGGATCGTCGACAACATCAACTGGATGCGGGCAAACAAGATGCCGGGCGTGCCGTTCTTCCTCTTTGATACGGATCAAGGTGCACAATTCGCCTTCTCGGAATTGCCGCCGGACATTCTGACCATCGCCAAAGCCGCAAGTCAGTGACGGGGTGTGTCGATGCTGTCAGACAATGAACATTTGGGCGCCGCCGAATCCATCCTGCGCTCGGCGCGCACGTTCGAGATTTCCTATAAGGTCATGGCCAAGGTCGCGCTCGGTCTGGGCCTGTCGACGACGGTGCTCGCGGCCTCGACCGCCTATCTTGCGGTGAACCGGCCAGAGCCAAGGTATTTTGCGACAACGACAGACGGCCAGTTATTGCCACTCGTGCCTCTCGACAAGCCGCACCAATCAGCCGCCGAGGTGAGCAACTTCGCGGTCAAGGCGGTCACCTCGTCGCTGACCTACGATTTTGCCAACTATCGCGCCGACTTCAACGACGCGCTGCAATACTTCACCAAGCCCAACGGCTGGAACCAGTTCGTCGAGGCCGTTCAGAAAAGCCAGATGCTCGAGCTGGTGCAGACCCGCCGCCTCAACACCACCGCCGTCGCCAACAATGCGGTCATCGTGCGCGAAGGCGTCAACGACCGTGGTGTCTATGAATGGGTCGTGCAGATCCCGCTGCGCGTGACGTACCAGTCCGCCTCCGAAGTGACAGGTCAGAACTTCATGATCACCGTCAATATTGAGCGGCTGCAAACCTATGAATCCCCCTATGCGATGGCAATCTCCCGCTTCATCGCGGCCCCCGGAGGTGCCTGATGCGTAATATACTCCGATCAATGCGACAGTTTCGCCTATCGACGACCGTCGGCGCCCCCGTCTTATTGGGCCTGATGCTCTCATCTGGCCAAGCGCAACAGGTGCTGAGGGATGCGGGTGGTGATGAGACCGTTCCGCCCGGCATTGAGGTTCAGACCCCCCTGCCCCAGCCCGCAAACCGTCCGACCGCGACCCTGCCGAGTCAGAATGACGGAACCACGGTGGTGACCATCGAGAATGGCAGTCAGCCAGCACCCGGTCAACAGACCCTGCCCACCGGGGCCGACCCCCTGACCCAGAACGAGATCAATCAGCGGCAACAACCGGCAGATCAGCAACAGCAGACACCGACTGGCGATTTCCCGATTGTCGGCGCTCAGGAGCTGCTGCAGAGTCTGGACGATCTCGACCGTCCGCTGACGCCCGAAGAGATCACCGCCTATGGCGCGGCGATCCAGAGCCAGTTCCCGATGACCCCGGAGATGATTCGCGACTATCGCCGACGTGTCGACGAGAGCCAGAAGGCGGCCGCGACGCCCCCCTCCGGCCAGTTTCCGAACGCCATCACCGATGCCAAACGCCTGACACTCGACTCGGCACAAGACCCGGAAGTTCTGTTGACCGGTCCCGACACGGTCAGTGTCATGGCGTTTTACGATCAGACCGGCGCGGCCTGGCCGATCGCGTCCTACGTGATCGGTAAACCAAAAAGTTTCCAAGTCTATGCGATGCAGGAGGGCTCGAATCAACTGGCGGTGACGCCGCTGGTCGCCCACGGGTTTTCCAACATCGTGGTGTCTCTCGTCGGCGAAAGCCGACCACTGGTCTTCGATGTGCGAACGAACTCCCTCAACACGCATTATCGCCGCGACTTCACGGTGCACGGGTTGGGGCCAAACGCTGCAACAAATCCGCTGCAGACCCGCCAGAGCGAACCGGTCGCACGGGCCTCAAACGACGTGATGATGGCTTTTGCCACCGGTGCCGACATTCCGGGCAATGCTGTGCGTCTCACCACAGACAACAGAGCCGTCAAAGCCTGGCGCTATGACGGCGCGATCTATCTGCAATCGGCCGATGCGATCATCTCGCCGCCCGCCTCCGGAATTCTGACCGGCCCTGGTCAGGTCAAAGCCTATCGAATCAGGCCCACATCCGTTGCGCTGATTTCCACCAATGGACGCGTAACCAAAGTGAGGATTTCCGAATGAGTGAGTCCAAGAACTCCAACAAAAACAATGATGAAGCAGGCATTGGGCATGCGAGTGACAGGAGCGACACTGCTGCTCGGACCAGCGCAGGCCGGGTTACCCGCGGGCGCAAGGGCGGGCTTTTGTCACTCAGAAACATGGCTTTGCTGACAATAGTGGCCGTCGGCGGCGCTGTCGGCTATGAGATCTGGAAAAACCCTGAACTGATCGGCCCGAGCCGGGTCGCTGGGACGCCGAATGTCGATGATACGCCGGCCGGTGATCAGCTGCGCGACTCCGAGCGCTATCAGGACAATCTGCGACAGCAGAATGAAGACGGCGCCCGCGAGGCGCAGGAGTCCGACACTTCGTTTATCGCCACACCGGACGAACCACTTCGCCAGATCGATGATAAGCCGCCTGCAATTGCGCCCAATCCGAATCGCCCCCTACCCCCGGCGAACGAACCTGTTGAAACCGAACAACCTAGAACCGTGGTGATCGATCGTCAGCAACCGGTGCAGCAACAAGGGCGACCAATGCCGGACCAGCCTCAACCACCGGACTACGCGCGTATCAACCAGCTCGCACAGTTGATGGCGACACAGCAGCAGGGGTTGATCGGCGCATGGACAGCGCAGCCATCGGCCGTCACAGTTGTCGTCGAAGAAGACCTGGTCCCCAGCGAAGACTCCACATCTGCCCGAACCAACGATGGCATGACGCGCCAATCCGGCGCCCCTGCCCTCTCAGAGCCGCTCATTCGCGCAGGCGACGTCGTTCTCGCCTCGAGCATCATCACCAATGACAGCGACACACCCGGCCCGGTGGTCGCGCAGATCATGAAAGGGCCGCTCAAGGGGGCCCGGCTGCTCGGTGGGTTCGAGGCAAACCAGAACAACACGCATCTGATCGTGCAGTTCAACACAGCTGTGCTCGAAGACGGCACGCGGATCCCCATAGCCGCCTACGCGGTCGATGCCCGTCAGAAGTCACTCGCGGTGCGGAGCGATCTGGACCGGCGTCTGTTCGCACGTTATGCGCCGCGCGTCGCGGCGGCATTCGTGTCCGGCGTCGGCGACGCCCTCTCAGATCCTGGCACATCGCTGATCGATCTTGGCGGCGTCACGGGTGTCACGCGCCCGGCGCCAACAATCGAGCAAGGCCTCTCCAAAGGTCTCGCAGAAGTTGGCAACGATCTCGCGGGTGAGTTTGTCCAAAGCGCCCCCAGAGGGCCGCTGATCTCTTTGCGCTCTCGCCAGATCATCGGCGTCTTGTTCACCAGCAACGTCGTGTTGCCAAACCGTTAAAGGCTGGAGGTAAGCCATGGCTGAGAACAGATACAACATCTATCGCTCGACGGTGCATTGGCGCTACGCCATGGCGCGGCCGCATCTGGCGTTCTTCGATGCGCGGCTGGTGTTTTTCATCGTCCTGTTCGTCTTCCATATCCGCTGGTGGACGTTTGCCGTGCTGGTGTTCGCGATCGCTGGGTTCACCGGGGCGAGTTACTTCAACTACGCGCTCGAAAACGTCATGCGGTTGTGTCGGTCGAAACTCGTGGGGTCGTTCCGCCCGGCTATCACTTATACGCGGCTTCGGCCCATGGCGGATTATGGGTCGGATGCTTTGAGGAGTGACTAGATCGCAGCAGGCATCGTAATCACGCCTTTGTTGTATGCTGCGGTTTCTACTGAAGAGCCGTCGCGATGCCAGTGTTTTGTCGAGCGCTGGAGGAAATTTCGCCTGACAAGTGGAGAATCGAGCCATGTTCTGCGTTTATATCTTTCTATCCAAAACCCAGGACTCTCGACTGCGAGATGCTGTTTACTTCGTTGTGATCAAGGTGAACTGGCTTAACTCCTCTCTTCTCAGCTGTTGCGGAATAGCTTTCGATTTAGGCCCACGTTATTGGCAGGTGGACTGCGAATTTGTCGATTTGACAGCCGTGCAGGAGCAAGAAGAGTGTTTTTAAACAATGAAGTGCTAGTCATAAATCAAGTGCATGAGAGGTTACATACCGTGCTTCGCGAACGTCAGCGAATCCATCATTGTGTCATATGGTCGGCCTTACACAACATGCGGGGTGATCCTCGAAAGTATTGCCACGGACGACGCACTGAAGAAAATATCTTGCCCGACTCACAGTTCCCCGTTAATGACACTTGTATTAAAGAAATCGCGCTAAAAGCGATATTTGATGAGAGCGGGCAGTGAATATGCGGGAAATTGAGGACAACGGGACTGTTAAGCCGTTCGATGAGATCATCCTTCAACAGGGGGAGCTGATTTCTGACAGGCTCAATATGTTGCGCATGGAGCAGTATCCTCCTGATGCTCAGAAGAGTCTACGCCAGTTCAGCTTAGCCGAAGTGGCATACTTCCTCGGAGTGACGCAATCCAACATCAAGAAATTGCATCTTGAAGGAAAAGGCCCAGAACCGACGACGTCAACCTCTGGTCGGCGCAGCTATTCTGCGGAACAAATGCTGGAGTTGAGAGCCTATCTCGACAAGCATGGACGATCTGGAAAAAAGCGATACTTGCCACATCGTCAAGAGGGCGAAGACCTTCACGTCGTATCAGTTGTGAACTTCAAAGGAGGTTCAGGTAAGACAACGACCGCTGCGCATCTCGCTCAGCACCTAGCGCTGCGCGGTCACCGCGTTTTGGCAATCGATCTGGACCCGCAGGCGTCGCTGACCGCGCTTCATGGTATTCAGCCAGAGTTGGACGAGATCCCCTCCCTTTACGAGACATTGCGTTATGATAACGAGCGGAAATCCATCGCTAGCGTAATTCGTTCGACCAATATTCCAAACCTCGACATCATTCCTGCGAGTCTTGATCTTCAGGAGTATGAGTATGATACGCCGGTCGCTCTAACGAGCAGCGAGCCGCAAGCTGGTCGCGCCTTCTTCACACGTATCTCTGAGGCGTTGAAGGAGGTCGATGACCAGTACGATATCGTTGTTATCGATTGCCCTCCGCAACTCGGGTACTTGACCCTAACCGCACTTACGGCATCGAGTTCAGTGCTGATCACAGTCCATCCTCAAATGTTAGACGTTATGTCGATGAGCCAGTTTCTCCTGATGTTGGGGGGTATCATGAAGACGATCCGAGATGCGGGTGCTCAAATGAACTTGAAGTGGTTCCGCTACCTTGTGACCCGATTTGAGCCGACGGATAGCCCACAGAAGCAAATGGTCGGCTTCATGCAAGCTATGTTCCCCGGCCAGATGCTGCAAAATCATATGGTCAAATCCACAGCGATTTCTGACGCAGGCATTACCAAACAAACGCTTTATGAGGTCGAGAGAGCCCAGTTTGTGCGCACCACATATGATCGAGCAATGGACTCGCTCAACGCGGTCAACGACGAGATTTCTGACCTCATTCACGAAGCATGGGGGCGCTGATGATGGGTATTTTTGACAGCCGTGCAGAGTTGGAATTTGGGGCCAAAAATAGCCTTGCTACAACTTATTGGGGGGGCCACCGTGGCGCGTAAAGACCTCTTGAAAAGCGTATTGAACCCGGCTGCGGACAAAGCCTCGGACGGCGGTCGCACGAATTACGCAATGCGCGGCGCGTCTAAATCCATGAAGGTATCGATTGATAGCCTTGCCGAAGATGCGCGCCGCATGATGGATGGCGAGACTATCGTCGAGATATCGCCAGACCTAATCGACAGTTCTTTTGTCAGCGACAGGCTTGGACTGGATGACGAAGCTTTTCAGGAACTCAAGGCTTCGATAGCTGCAGGGCAGCAAGACACTCCTGTGTTGTTGCGCCCCCATCCCAATACTACAGGACGCTTCATGGTGGTCTTTGGCCACAGGCGCGTGCGCGCTGCGGCTGAGCTTGAGCGTATGGTACGAGCAGTCGTTAAGCCCATGGACGATGTTGCTCATATTCTTGCTCAGGGTCATGAAAACACGGCCCGAGCCGATCTGTCGTTCATTGAAAAGGCGGTCTTTGCCAGAAATCTTGCAGACATAGGGCAGCCAAAAGATGTGATCATGTCTGCACTCACCGTTGACGGAACGCTTCTGTCGCGGATGTTGTCTGTCACTCAGCAGATCCCACGAGATGTCATCGATGGCGTCGGGCCAGCAAAGCAAATTGGACGTGATCGCTGGGAAGGCTTCAAGAAGTTGATGGCCGAACAAGCGAACATAAAGTTGGTGCAGCATATGGTGGCAGAGCCAAGTTTTGCCGGGCTGCAAAGCGACGCGCGTTTTGAGCTACTTCTGAGTAAGCTCTCTGAAAAGGGCAGGGCGGTTCGCAAGAAGACAAGACGTGCAGCTCCGGCAAAGCGCACGTGGACCGCAAATGGCGGTCGGATCAAAGGTGTTGTGGGAAAGTCGGGCAAAGCGTTCAACGTCTCACTCACATCAACAGACGCCTCGGAGTTCGGCGACTATCTCGCCGGAAACCTTGATGGCCTCTATGAAGCATTTCTCTCGGCAAAACAGGAGAAGACCAAGTGAACTAACGGCAAAAGAAAAGCCCCCAAACCAAGCGGCCTGAGAGCTGATCTAGTCAATCTGAACACCTGATAGATACCTCTCTCGCGAATCGCTGTCAACAAAACAACACCGATTTGGTGAACGGATTTCTTTTGCCTCCACATAAAATGGAGGTGGAATACAGGCATGAAACATACAGGTTGGCGCAAGCCGACACCGGGTCTTGGGGTTGCAGAGCAACTTGCGCAAGCCGGTGAACGGGTCAGTGTGTCAAAATCAAAGGCTTTTGTGGCCGTAAAGCGTGTGGGTGCACACATAGGGCTTAAAGCGAGCGATATGATGCTCCTCGACACGCTTGGGGCCTTCACACAAGCTCAGGACTGGGAGGGGGGCAGGCGGCCGATCGTGTGGGCGTCCAACGCCTACCTGATGGAGCAGACGGGGTTTTCGCTCTCTGCGCTCAAGCGCCACGCACGCCGCCTCGCAGAGGCGGGCATCATTGCCTTCCAGGATAGCTCCAATGGCAAGCGCTGGGGACGCAGGGACGCGGATGGCGTGATCATCGAGGCTTACGGCTTTGATCTGTCACCCATGTCGGCCCGTGTCGAAGAATTCGAGCATCTCCACGCCGAGCTTCAGGCTGAACGCGCGTTGTGCCAGCGCCTGAAGCGTCAGATCACAATCGCACGCCGGATGATCCGCGCCCGGATCGATGCGGCGCTCAGCGGCGCACTGAAGGGCCCTTGGGGCGTCTTCACTGACATGTTTGAGGACCTTCTGGGCAGGCTCCCGCGTCGCCACGAGGCCTCCGAGACACTTGAATGCCTTCTGGACTGGTTCAGGAAGCTTCAAGAGCGCGTCGAAGCATCGTTCCTCAAGGCAGCTGCGATGGATGAAGTTGTGGATAACAGCTCCGCAACGAATGAACAGACATCTAGAAAGACTCAAGATATGAACCCCATGGAGGTCATTTCCGACCCTCATATACTAACTACAAAACAACTTATTCCTGTAATTAGTAAGTCCTCAGAAAATGAGAACGCGGCGGCCGTGGTGCCAAATGCGCCACCGGAAGAGCGTGTTGATCAGGAGCTGGAAGACTGGGTGGCTGAAACCCGCAAAAAGCGGGGAACAGCGCTTGATCTGCAGACAGTCATGCAGGCTTGTCCCGAATTCGCATCCTGGGCGCACAATATGGGAGGATATCTGAAAGATTGGGGCGATCTTTACCGCGTCGCAGGCCAGCTCCGACCTATGATCGGCATTTCAGAGCACGCCTGGCACGTTGCCCAGGATCGATTGGGCAAGCAAGTGGCGACAGCGGCGCTTGTGCTCGTGTTCGACAAGCATTGCGCCGGCGAGGTGGCCTCACCTGGGGGATATCTGCGTGGTATGGTTGAGAAGGCCGGGGCAGGGGAGCTGCATCTTGAGCGCAGCTTCTACGGTCGCTTGAGTGGAGTGGCGGCGTGAGATCATGAGAAGATTATGTCCTTCGCGTCGCTTTCGGTCTGCGGAGAGTGGAAGGATCTTGATATTTGGCAATCTTTGCCATAGGTTTTCATAAGGAGGCTCATCATGGTGACAATGAATGTATCTCTCCCGGAGCAGATGAAATCTTGGGTGGAGCAACAGACCGAAGGTGGTCGGTTTGCCAACTCAAGCGATTACGTGCGCGATCTTATCCGCCGCGATCAGGAGCGGGGTATGGTGATAGCGGAGCTTCAGTCCGCAATTGATGCTGGGCTGGAGAGCGGTCCGGCCGCGCCATTCGATCCCACGGCGTTTAAGCAGAAGATGCATTCCACACGTGGCCCGTAGCTACGTTCTTCGACCGCTTGCTGAACAGGACCTTGCTGACATCTGGACCGACGGCGCGGATCATTGGGGCATTGCGCAGGCCGACCGCTACTTCGACGGGATGGTTGAGCTATTTGATCTCTTGAGCGAACAGCCCGAGATAGCCCGCTTGCGAAAAGAGTTCAGACCGCCCGTTCGGATACACATCTACGGATCCCACATTTTTGTTTTCGAGACCGTCGAGACCGGGATCGCCGTTATCCGTGTTCTTCATCAACGACGGGATATCCTGGCGTTACTTGGTGACTGAAGAGGGCAGGGGGCTTATAGCCCCGCAGCCTTGGTCAGATTCACGCGGAACCGATCACGGCGGCGTTGGTAGCGGCGTGTCATCTCGGCGGACGCGTGGCCGAGGTGCTTCTGGACGTATCGTTCGTCGACTTCCGCGCTGCTGGCAAGACCAGCCCGCAGCGAGTGGCCGGAGAACAAGGCGAGGCGCTCTTTTTCGGGGAGGTCGGACCGGATGCCAGCATCCAGCACTGTTTGCTTGATCAAACGGGCGACGTGTTTGTCACTGAGCCGCGCCTCCAGTGCCTTCGTGCCATCACGGGACGTGCGGACGAACAGAGGCCCAAATTCGATCCTGGCAAAGTGCAGCCATTGTTCCAGTGCGTGGACCGGGCAGGTCTGGTCGCTGGAGCCACGGCCAATCTCGACTTCGCGCCAGCCAGTCTTGGCGTTTAGCGTGAGCAGGGCACCCCCTCCATTCTTGTCGCCCATGATCTCGATCCAGCCGCCGCTGTCGGGCGTGTCGTCCTTGTGGACGTCCAGGCCGACGATCTCCGAGCGCCTGAGGCCGCCAGCATAGCCCAGAAGCAGAATCGCCCGGTCGCGCAAGTCCCGCAGGTCGAAACCCAGGGTGGCCACCATGGCGAGAATGTCATCACGCAGGATCGCTTCCTTCTGAACCGGCGGCCGCGCGTGCTTGCGCTTGATCCCGGCCAGCACGGTGGCGATGTGGCGGTTCTTGCGATCAAGACTGAAGCCGCGTTGTTGATAGTGCCAGGCGAGGCCCGAGAGACGCCGTTCGATGGTCGTGACCGTTGTTGTTGAGGCCTTGCCAACTGGCGCAGCCAGGTCCGCCAGATAGAGTCCGATCATTTCGGGAGAGGGGGGCAGGGGATCGGTGCCCTTGATCCGGCACCATCGCCCAAAGTGTTTCCAGTCGGCAGCGTAAGCCTTGTTGGTGTTTTCGGCCGTGGAGGCTTTGGCGTAGTCGCGCGCGGTGTCGACAAGACGATCGAGGGTGCCCGAGCCCGCGACATGCGCGGGCAGGGCGATCCCATCGCTTTGTTCTTGATCTCCCTCGTCGTCCTGAGCAATACTAAATGCACCAGTGGTTGATGAAGTCGGTTTCTCGTCCTCTGAGGTCATTTTCCAGTGAATCCAGCAATGAAATTGAACTGCTTCCCAGCATATCTTTTCATGTCCGATAATGCAACATTATTGGACGTAAGAGAGAACTGTAAGGCGGGGCGGTTAGCGCAGTATTTTCTGGAGTAAAGCGCCGCGTGGGTTTAGGCTTTCGGGATGAAGCAAGCCGCTAAACCCACTCTGAGCGCTACCAAGAGCATACAGCTGCTACCCCGCTGGATCACCCTCCCGCAGGACGATACCCCTGAAACTGTTGCGTTTTTATCGGGCGCTGCGTTAGCGATGCTAGATGTGGTGCTGCGCGACCCGGGCGGCACATTGCCTGCGCCGTTGTTGCGGGACCGGTTGGCAATGGATGCGGCTGTAGCCTGCCTGAGATTGGAAGGTCGCAGTGACTCTGCATCCGATATCCGGGATGCGGTGTGTTTGGCGCGGCCAGTGCGACTGGTGCGGCCAGAGCGACTGGGGCGGGCAGGGGATGCCTATGGGCCTGCTGGAGACATGTTTGTGGCATGGCGCAGGTTGGCGCGGGTGAACTTGGCCGCGGGTGGGTGGACAGACCGTGTCAGGACGGTGCTGCCTGCCGCGGTGGCGGACGCGATGCCGGATTTTGGCGCCCCTCCAGGACCGCCGGTTGCACAGGCAAGCCGGATACTGGCGGACGTGCTGCGACAGTTTCCCCGCGAGGAAGCGGCGGCATTGATGTTGGCGGATCTCACGCTGGCCCGCGCGGTTGGGTGGGATCGGCCCATGCCGTTATTGGCGGCGCATCTGCCGCGCAAGGATATCCGAGCGATCGCGGACGGGGCAGGCGATCCGGGTCCTCGTGTGCATCTGGCAATGATTGCGGCCTGCGATGGGGCCATTCGCAAGGCTGCGGATCTGGATCGCCGCGTCGCGAAGTTGCGGGCCGTTGCGCCGACACTGCGGGCCAAGGGATCGGATGAGGCGTTGGCTCTGTTCTTGAGCCATGATGCAGTGTCGCCATCGGGGATGTTGTCTCCGATGATACAAGGCACGGCGGTCCCGATGACAGACCGTGCGGCACGGCGGCTCTGTGATCGGCTGGTGGAATTGGGCGTTGTGCGCGAACTCACCGGGCGCGCGACGTTCCGGCTCTACGGGGTGTGAACATGACCAAGGAAACGCCCGAGTTAGACACTGAATTGGAAGACCTGCCGCCGGACCTGCGGTGGCGGGAATGGATGGGCCGCATTGAGGCGGTGATTTTTGCCAGTGCGGCACCGGTGCGCGCTGCGGATCTGGCGCGCGTTGTGGGGCAGGGGGCATCGGTTGATCTGTTGATTGAGGATATCAAAGCGGAACTGGCCGGTCGTCCCTATGAGCTGGTCGTGGTTGGCGATGGCTGGATGATGCGCACGCGGGTGCGATTTGCAGGAGCGATACGCGCGGCGGCGGATGTGCGCGACCAGCTGGTCGACTTGAATGAATTCGAAGTCGCTGTGCTCGCGTCGATTGCCTATCACCAGCCACTGACCCGCGATGGGTTGAAGGATATTTTCGGCAAAGATATCAACCGCGATCTAATCGCACGTCTGCGAGCGCAAGAGTTGATCACCCCCGGACCGCGCAGCCCGCGGGCCGGGGCACCCTATACCTATGTGACGACGCAGAAGTTCTTGGTGGTGTTCGGGATGGAAAGCCTCCGCGACTTGCCTGATCACGAAGGGTTACAGGATGCTGGTCTGGCGAGTTGACACGCAGAAGCTCATGTAGTGTGCAAATGGTGAGCTTCCTAATGAGCAAATGGTGAAGCTTCTAGTAGACAAATGGTGGACATTCTAATATGCAATCTGTGGTAAGGAACCAGACCCCTCACACGGTATGTTTTCCACAAAGCTCGAAAGGGAAGCTCCGATCCATGAGTGATACAGAAGACTACCTGCCAAGACACCTCGTTCCAGAGCTTGAAGATGCAATCGCATCAGCACGTGTGGTTAACCTCATAGGCCCGAGGCAGGTCGGCAAGACGACACTTGTAAGAGACTTGTTTGGCAATGGCCGTTTTATCACTTTGGATGACGCTGCAGTCTTGGCCGCCATTGAATCGGACCCAGAAGGGCAGCTCGCCAGTCTGATGGAAGACCTAGACCGCGCACCGCTTATCATTGATGAGGCTCAGCGGTCTAAAAAGCTGGCTCTGGCAGTTAAGAGGGTTGTGGATACCAATCGGCGCAAAGGGCAGTTTGTCCTTACCGGATCCTCCAACGTGTTTACGACCACTGACGTAGCTGACTCGCTTGCGGGCAGGATGCGCACACTTAAGCTCTGGCCCTTGTCAGTCGCCGAAGTCAAAAGAGCACCTGTCAGCCGCCTAATGGATTGGGCGATGCAAAAAGACCCGAAGCTAGGGCAAGTGGTTGATCCAGAGCCGGTCAGCCGAAGTGACTACATTGATCTTATTCTGGAAGGTGGCTTTCCTGAAACCAGAACGCTGCCACTCAGATCCCGTCAGCGGCAGTATCGGGACTATATCGACGCGGTCGTTGAGCGCGATGTGGCAGATATCACGCCGGTTCGGAAGCCAGATGCCCTGCGTATCCTGATAGACCAGATGGCGGCACGGTCGGCTCAAGAGATCAACGCGTCCGAACTCGCCAAACTGACCAAGCTGCAGCGCGCTACGGTCGAACAATATCTAGATATCCTGATACGGTTATCAATGCTCACCAAGCTGGGTGCCTGGACATCGGGTGAGGGCAAGCGGGAAATCAAGAACCCAAAATATCACTTCGCAGATTCAGGCATAGCCTGTGCCTTGCGCCGCTTCACTGAAGATACCTTTACCATCGACAACAATCCGCAAGCCCTCGGCGGTCTGCTTGAGAGCTTCGTTTTGAACGAGATCCAGCGTGCCGTCCCGATGCAGGCCGCTGACTATCGGCTCTATCACTGGCGCAGTGCGGACCAGCGGGAGATTGACATCCTGATCGACGGCGGCAGCCATCTGGTCTGTGTCGAGGTCAAAGCTTCTGCATCAGTCAGCGGAGATGATTTCAAACACCTCAAATGGTTCTCAAAAGACGGACCCGGTCGTAGTCGGGCATGTACCGGCATCGTGTTCTATTTGGGTCAGGAAAAACTCACCTTTGGTGATAGAAATTTTGCACTCCCCGTGAGCGCCCTGTGGAGTGACATCAATGCTTAAGCCTTTGCATCCTAGGACCTGCCTTGGTCTGCTCTCATCGTGACGCGGACCGAGAGCGTAGTTATTGAAAGTCGCAGAGATTTTCGCTGCTACTTTAGCGATAGTGATTGCATCGCAAATCACGCAATCTAGTGTGTTCCGAAAGAGGGTTTCGTTAATGGCATCAATTCTAAAGTTTTTTCGAGTTTTATTTTTTTTCGCGATTTATTTTTTGATGTGCATGGTGGCCGTAGTGACTGTGTTGCAAGGCTGGCCCGTTGGCGGTCAAATGCTCTTTGCCTTTGGGTTGCCTATCTTGCTTGTGTGGTTGCAAGAGCGCAGAAGGGCACGGAAGGCGCTCAGCAAGCCGGATACGATTGAAGATAAAAAACAGCGTAGCCATTCACCCAACATCGCGCCGCGCATTTCCGATAAAGAGATTGTCCGCAAACCTCCGATGAGCGCTGAGAAACCAGCCGCATCTCCCCAACTGCCGCCTGAATTTCCAAAACAGGATCACGCTGAAATTGTGCGTGCTGGCCAGTCTGCGGCACCAGCACTTTCCGCCATTGCAACGCAGTATGAAAACGCGCGGCCAAAAGGACAAAAGACGCAAACGAATTCACGTAGGAGTGGCTGGATATCTGCGGCAGAGACAGCGACCGTTGCTGGACGAGATATCGGTGGAATGGTTTATGTCGGCACGCCGCCATTGCTCAATCAGCACGGCTATCAAGACAAATGCAGAGCATTCATTGACCCGTCTCTTTCTGTCGCTAGGACAGGGGACGATAGGGCAGGGGAGGGTATGTCGTACTGGCCTGGGTACTCCGATATTTCAGCACGAAGCAGGGCTACCTATCTTGAGTGGTTGGCAAGTGGCCGTTCTGACCCATCCTATGATCCGGGTTACATTTTTTTGTATTTTTACGGGTTAGAGCGGCGATTTTTCGTCGACCAATCCAACGCTGATGCAAAGGATATCATCGCGGAAGTTCGGAGATTGATTTCTCTTTATCCTGAAAACCATTCGGTGAAACGATACTTGGGTGAATTTCTTGATATCGCGACACTTGCCGAAACTGAGTTTGAGGCGCTGGAGCCGACCTTTGAACGCCAGGGTTGGGAGCTTCCATTTTCGTTGAAGTATGCGATTGGCGCGCGTCTCGATAAGGGAGAAAACCTGAGCGCAGACTGGGTCCTGAGCTGGTTGATTTGCCATCCAGAGAGCCATTTACGCACGCCCGCTACGCGCTGTCGTGAAGAGTTTCTGGCGTTGTTCAAGATGAGGTTCGACGATCGCTTTCCCAATGGGCTAAAGGTCAGCAAGCCGCGCAAACACCTCAAAGCAACGTATCGCGCAGCCTCAAGCGAGTTCGAGGGGACACTCAACCCAACAGCCGACGGCAAACCCGTTCCAGATATCTCCGGATTGCGAAAGCCGGTCGAGATTGCGCAGGAAGTCGCGGACGAAGTCATAGACGGCCTTGATAAGCTGAGCCGCTATCTTGGTCGGAACCCCGAGGGTCGCGGAAGCATCGAAGCGCATGCCCTCTTGCCACTAGATCTGTGGACCCTGTTCCCATCGACAGAAATGGAAGCGCTGAAAGAGTGGGCGAGGGGGATCATGAAGAGCGGCGGACTTATTCCGCTGGCCGACGTGATCGAAAAGCTCGAAGGACAGCGCAGCACGAAAATTGGCAAGCGACAGCTAACAGGGGCGGCAGATGCTTTGGCGCGTCTTGGATTTGGGCTGGCACCTGATCCACGCTTTGCACTGCGTTCCCCGAAACCGGAAGAGCCTGTGGTCTTGTTTGATCTCGGCGAGCAGATCGAAAAGCTGGAAGATGTTTCGGCAAGTTATCAGACTGCGTTGATGGAGTTAGCTCTTGCCTCGTTTGTCGCCCATGCTGATGGGCGTATCGCCGAAGCTGAACGCAAAGCGTTGGAGGCTCAAGTTGCATCTGTTGAGGGGCTGAGTGAGCAGGAGCGCCACCGGCTTCAGGCAAATATGGTATGGTTCCTTGCTGTGCCGCCTGACATGACGCTGCTGCGCCGCAAACTCAAAGATGTTGGTGTGGAAGACCAAATGGCGATGCGTGCGGCCTTGGTGGGTGCGGCACACGCCGATGGTGTCATCCAATCCGAAGAAGTCGCCAGTATTGAGAAGGTGTACAAGGCATTGGGTCTTGATCCGTCGCTTGCGTATTCAGACCTGCACGCTGGAGAAATTGCGGATGCACCACGCACTGTTCGCGCGGCCCAGCCGGGCAATTCTGGAGAGGCCATTCCTGAGCTACAAAAGGCAACCGGGCCAGTGCTGGATGCATCGCGGATCGCGGCTATTAGATCAGATACGGCGCGGGTGTCTTCTGTCCTTGGACAGATATTTGAAGCCGAGGAAGAAGCAGAAGAGGGCAGGGACTCCAAGGATGTAACGCTGTTTGCTGGGCTAGATGCAAAACATGGGGCACTGCTGTTGGATTTGGTGGGCCAAGAGAACTGGACCGAGGACGCATTCGAGCAGCTTTGCGGAAAGCATGGATTGATGCCGTCAGGTGCATTGGAGGCCGTAAACGAGTGGGCCTTTGAGACTCATGATGAAGCCTTGCTGGACGAGTATGATGGATATGACGTGTCTCCGGAGATTGCGGATGCGGTAAAACAAAAATTGGAAGGGGAGGGGCGTCATGTCTAAATTGAAGCCACGTGAACGCGATGCAATTGTTCAGGCTTTGCGGGCGGGGGTCGTGCCAAAACTGGGCCTGCGTCATATTCAGGTAGGACGCGTTCGCGAGATCGAAGAACTTGTGAAGGACATGGAACGTATCGCGGACGGCGGCTCAGCCATCCGTTTCGTTATCGGGGAGTATGGATCAGGCAAAACCTTCTTTATGAACCTGATCCGTTTGGTGGCTTTGGAAAAAGGGCTAGTGGTGATGTTCGCTGATCTTGCCCCTGATAGACGTATTCACGCGACGGGAGGTCAGGCACGTGGCCTCTACGCAGAGATGGCGCGCAACCTGTCGACGCGCACAAAGCCCGACGGCGGTGCATTGGCCAGTGTGGTTGAACGGTTTGTCAGCCAAGCCCACCGAGACGCCGAGGAAAAAGATGTGCCGACTGGCACCATTATCCGTGAGCGTCTGAGCCATTTCGAAGAACTCACTGGCGGTTTTGAATTTGCAGAGGTCATTCGCCGGTATTGGGAAGGCCATGAGAACGGGGATGACGAGCTTAAGTCTGCTGCTCTGCGCTGGCTTAGGGGAGAATTTGCAACCCGCACGGATGCGCGCAAAGCACTTGGCGTGCGCACGATCGTCGATGATGCGAGCGTTTACGATCATCTCAAGCTGATGTCGGCATTTGTGTGCGAGGCGGGTTACAAAGGGCTGCTTGTCGGCCTTGATGAAATGGTGAACCTGTTCAAGCTCACATCGTCCCAAGCACGCAATGCGAACTACGAGCAGATTCTGCGGATTTTGAATGACGTGCTTCAGGGCAGTGCCGAGAACCTTGGCTTTTTGATGGGGGGCACGCCAGAGTTTTTGATGAGCACGCGCCGTGGGCTTTATAGTTACGAAGCCCTGCAATCGCGGCTGACAGAAAACACCTTCGCCCGGGATGGTTTGGTCGATCTGTCAGGGCCTGTTGTCCGGCTTGCAAGCCTGACGCCGGAAGATCTGTTTGTTCTGTTGGCCAATGTCAGACGCGTGATGCAAGACGATGAAACGGCTTTGCCGGATACAGCGCTGGAAGCCTTTATGAACCATTGCTCAGACCGGATTGGAGAGGCCTATTTCAGGACGCCACGCAATACTGTCACGGCTTTTGTGAACTTGCTGTCCGTGCTGGAACAAAACCCAGGTGTTGAATGGAGTGACCTGATCGAAAAGATCGACGTCTCAGAAGACCTGGGCGAGGACATGAGCGAGGTGGAGGAAACTACTGGTGCTCAGCCAAGTGGTGACGATGATCTGATAAGCTTCAAGCTCTGAGCCCTGAGGATGAGCAGCGCCTTTGACCAACTTGCACGCCCCGTCCAGAAGTGGATCAGACAGCAGGGGTGGCGTGAGTTGCGCGATATTCAGGCGCGCGCAATTCGGACTATTTGCGAAAATGAGAACGACCTCATCGTTGCCGCATCAACGGCCGGTGGTAAAACGGAAGCTGCATTTTTTCCGTTGATCTCTCAGGTACTGGACACACCGGCTGAAGGCGGCGGGTTCGACGTGCTGTACATCGGGCCACTCAAGGCGCTGATCACGGATCAGGCAGGGCGGTTGGAAGGCATCTGTCATGAGGCGGAACTTCCAGTGGTGCCGTGGCACGGCGATGTCTCGCAATCGGTCAAAACGCGCGCGATGAAAAACCCCAAAGGGATTTTGCTGATCACGCCAGAGTCGCTTGAGGCGTTGTTCGTCCGTCGGGGCTTGGAGATTTCGCGCTTGTTCGGGGCGACCCGCGCGGTGGTTATAGATGAGTTGCACACCGTGCTCGACAGTGAGCGCGGGGTGCAATTGCGGTCCCTGCTGACACGTCTTGAGCTGGCGCTCAAAAGGCCCATTCGCCGGATTGGACTATCTGCGACGCTTGGAGATATGGACCTAGCCCGCGCTTATCTGCGGCCTGACAATGCGGAAAACGTCATATTGATCGAAGCAGAGGGCGGAGAAGCGGAACTGAAACTACAGCTGCGTGGATATCTTTCCGGTGGAGAAGACGACAACACCCCATCTGCCACAGGCGCTGTCGCAGCGCATTTGTTCGAGCATCTACGCGGAAGCGACAATCTTGTGTTTGCCGGTGCCCGTCAACGTGTTGAAATTTACGCTGACCGACTGCGCAATCTTTGCGAGCAAGACCATCTTCCCCAAGAGTTTTATCCGCACCATGCCAGCCTTTCACGCGATCACCGTGATTTTGTCGAACGCCGCCTTAAAGATAACAGCAAACCGACCACGGCTGTCTGCACATCCACTTTAGAGTTGGGTATCGATATCGGTGATGTGACCTGTGTCGCCCAAATCGGCGCACCCTTCACCGTTGCAGCCCTTCGGCAGCGATTAGGACGTTCAGGACGTCGGGAGGGTCAGCCAGCAATCCTTCGACAATATGCGGTAGAAACGAGGCTCACCTCGGATAGCAGCTTTGTGGATCGTCTGAGGCTGGGGTTGATCCGGTCCATCGCGATGATCGACCTTCTGCTGGAAGGCTGGTGCGAACCACCCAAGCCGCAAGCGCTGCATCTGTCTACACTTGTCCATCAAATCCTTTCAGTGATTGCGCAGCGGGGAGGGGCCCCGGCAAATATTTTATACAGCGTACTGTGTCGCGAAGGACCGTTTCGCCAAGTCAGTACAGCGGTGTTCACTGAGGTGCTGCGTGCGCTTGGTAATCCTGAAACGGGCTTGATAGAGCAAACGGACGGTGGGTTGTTACTGTTGGGGCAAGCCGGGGAACGGCTGGTTGAGCATTATAGCTTTTATGCGGTGTTCAAGACGCCCGAGGAATTCCGTCTGGTCTCAAACGGGCGAGATCTTGGGACACTACCGATTGACAACATCCTTTCACCTGGGATGATGCTCATCTTTTCTGGACGCCGTTGGCTGGTTCAAGAGATCCATGATCGTGAGAAGGTTATCATGGTCAAACCGGCCAAAGCAGGTGTGCCACCTGTGTTCGGTGGCGATCCGGGTGAGATTCATGACAAGGTGATCGAGCGCATGTTCGATGTGCTGGAAGCTGATAACAGTCCTCTCTACATGGACGTAAATTCGCTCGAAATGCTTGAAGAGGCGCGGCTGAACTACGCTCAGATGGGGTTTACGGATGCGTCCCTTGTCAATTTGGGTGAAGAAACCTCAATCATCGCAACAAAAGTAGGAACAATGAAAACGGCAACGTTCGCGCTTGCGCTGAGAGGGTTTGGGTTTTCAGTCGAACAATATGATGGCTTCCTTCAAGTGGAAGCAGGTGACGAAACCCCGCCGATATCTGTAATGCTCAAGAGAATTGGAGGCGGCGAGGACGTTGACCTGTTTGCAGGCGCAGGAAATCTGCTGACTGAGAAATTTCACCCGTATTTGACACGCGGATTGTTGGAGTTAGATGCGATTTCATCGAGGCTTGAACCCCAGAACCTTGCAAGTGTTGTCGCGAACCTTGCTTTGAAGCAATAAGGCAGGAAGCGAATCTTTCGCAACAATTTGCATGGAGGTCCGTCATGCGCGGCTTTATGTATCAAATCGCCCTATTTGGACCCATAGGCGCTGACGTCAGACAGTCTGGCGATAGCTGGAGCATTCATCGGACGAGAATGCAATTGCCCGTGTTTCGCTATCTGCTCAGCCTTTGTGCCAAAAATTATAATGTCGCTTCCAGCGCAGAATCGGATACATCTTGAGACCACTAAAACGTGAGGTGTTGATAGAACGCATGCAATTGATTGCACCGAGTAGATATCGCGGGCAAGTTGGGCGAATGTACTCCAGCGCAGCACACCAAACAGAATGTCCCCATCCTGCATATGTGATAAAATCATGCATGTTGTAGGAGGTGTCTATCAAGAAGTGTGTCTGCGACCCGCGTGGAATGCCTTGTTTGGGTCGGGTGGTCGAGCAGCAATGTCAATAGCAGCGCTTTCAGATGAAGTCGTGCTGCATTGCTACTTTGAAGATGCTAGCAGTCTCCCCCTTGACTCATACAGGGACCACGGTATCCAACTTTCATTGACAAGGCGTGACTCTGGTATCGCTTTTGCATATTTCCATCCGCTCTCTGCTCCACATCTTCATCCCCCAATATCTATTCAACACGAACCGATCCAAGTCAGAGGTGAGGCGGTGCTCCGTTTTGGATTTATCGAGGGTGATGCGATCGTCTCAGCCAAGCGAGCCGTCTTTGATCCTCAAGGGACAAAGGAAATTCAAGATTTTTTTTCCAACGGGTCGAGTGCCGAGCAATTGGCGCTTGTACTCAACGAAGCAGAACTGAATCTTAGAGCTTCAGGAGCGACACTTATCGAGACGGCCGGGGAGATTATTCGTCGAAAGCAGGCGAACGTTGTTGTTATCAAAAGAGGAATTCGTGGAGCGACCGTAGTCGACGCACTTGAGCGAAGCTTCGACGTCCCATCATTTCGATCTCCGACCGTCTTCAAGATCGGTACAGGTGATGTATTCTCTGCACTTTTTGCTTTTTTCTGGGCGAAGCAAGGCCAAGAACCTGAAACGGCTGCATACCGAGCATCTGCAGGTGTAGCAATTTACGCGGATACCAAGCGATTGCCCTTGAGGAGCACAGCACACGACTACAACCCTGTGACCGGACCGACCCGAGGGCGGGTCCAAGTTGTTGGAGCGCGCGATACTCTCGGTCGCCACTATGTATTTGAGGAAGCTAAACATCGTTTGCGCGAGCTTGGCGTCGCCATCCAAGGGGATCTCGCAACGGGAAGAAGCGAAAGACCATCTGCTATTCTCATAATTGCGGATGGCCTAAGTCAAGAGGCTGTTCAAACCATCCTTGCTTCGCATAAAAATATTCCAGTAGTACTACTTGATGAAGTACAAGCTGGGGAGGGCCTTAGTAATTTGCATGTCGAATGTACCGTAAGTGATTTCACGACGGCCTTGTATCACGCTGCCTGGGCGACTATGGTTTGAAATGATGTAAAGCCAACCGCCTTGCTTTGTGAGGTCGTGAAACGTAGCGCGCCAACAGCTTATTTTTTCGAAAGAGATTCAACTTTTGGCTGACCTTGTACTTATCTACGGCAGCGAAGATAAAAACATCGCAAAGAAGCTCGTGAAGCACTTAGAGACTCGATGGAGCGTTTGGTGGGACGAGTACATCAAAGAGCGCTTCGCAGAAGAAATAAATCAGGAGATTCAGTCGGCAAGTTGCGTCATTGTGCTATGGTCAAAGACGTCAATAAAAAAAGATACTGTTCGCGACGATGTTCAACTGGCCAAGGATCACAAGGTTTGCATTGTTGGGGTTACACTCGATGACAGTAAGCCAGCCTACGGTTTCGGAGGATATAGTTCAACTTCGTTTTCCAGCTGGGACGGTAAAGCCGATCATCAAAAATATGAGGCTTTATTTTCACGTTTACTATCAGTGCTACCATCGCCTCAAGCCCCTGATCGACCGATAAACATTGCCAACGGTCGCCTTCAACTGCCGACACTTTTTCTTTCAGTTTCTTCCTTTGAGACACAATTGGTACCAGATCAGGCAGTCAAAGCGCTAACTATCGCCAAAGCACCTGCCATATTAGTTTCAGCTTGGGATCTAGTAGAGCGCCGGGAGCCCGCGTCTTTAATTAGTGAGCTGAGAGCGTTTCGTGAGACGGGAGGTTTTGTTTTGCTCGACTCAGGAAACTATGAATCATCTCGGCTGATGATGCACGAATGGGAACCAGAAGACCTCGCGCAGGCTTTAAGACACGACCTGCATGATTGGGTTTTCTGTTTCGACAAACTGGCTCACTTCAACTTCGATAAAGACACAACACCGGAGGGAATCTCCGACAAAATTGTTAACATGGCCAAGCGAGATCAGGGTTTCACCAACGCGCCGATTTTACCTGTCGTCCACGCACCACCGTCACCAAATTCAGGTTATCAATTCGAGCTCATTCCTGAAATTACGAGAGTTGTAGCTGAGGCGCTTCAACCTCAGTTGATTGGCATCCCCGAACGGGAATTGGGAGCTGGTATAGTTCAGCGCGTCAAGACTATGCGTGCCATACGTAAAGAGTTGGACACTTTGTCATTCTATCAGCCAGTGCATCTATTGGGGACAGGCAATCCTTGGACAGTCGCCATTATGGCTGCTGCGGGTGCTGACACATTCGACGGGCTCGAGTGGTGTCGGACAGTAGTAGATCACGAAAATGATCGTTTGAACCATTTTCAACATTTCGATCTTTTCGCATGGCAAGCTGAACTTTCCAGTTCAATCGTCGTCCAGGAGGCACTTAAGGAAGGCTCGGGTGTGGATTATTCCGGAAAAGTCGCCTTTCACAATCTTGAGTATTTCTTAGATTTTGAAATCAAACTGCGCGAGGCTGCTAGCAAGGGTCGATTGGAAAGTTTTGTGGGCGCGCGCTTGGGCAAAGCGGCGGTTCAAGTTTTGCATGAAGCAGCACCAGAATTGTTCGACCATGATCTATAGGGCTGACCAAATCCAAGCCGCTGTGGCTAGCATCTGTCCAGAGATAAGGCGGAGAATTGAGTGTACCGTTCCTGCCGTCAGCGAGCGCGCCCTATGGTGGGACCTGTCATCTTGTCCCACATTTCCCAAGTAAGGCGCTGATTTCGCTGTCCTGACCATTATATTTCCTATATAAAACATGGTGTTGAAGGCTGCGAGGGGCGCGTTTCATGGATCACCCAGAGGGTGCGGGCTTGCAACGGGCAGATCGGGTGGATTTCGACCCTCGCGTGCGGCTGGAATTTCGCGGCACGCAGCTCAGTTCCGACGGCGGCCTTCTGGTGATGCGCGAGCTTGATGACGCGCTCGGGTTGTCCGATTTGGCGTCAGCGGCGCTGCGCGATACTCGCTCTGGCAAGAACACGGTCCATCGGCTCGACGGCCTGTTCCGGCAATCAGTCTTTGGGCGGCTGGCCGGATACGAGGATGTCAACGACGCCAACCGTCTCGCCTGCGATCCGGTCATGCGCCAAGTTGTCGGCGGCAGAGCGGTCGATGCACAAGCGGCCTCGGCATCGCAGATGGGACGGTTCGAGACCGAGACGCTGGCTCTGGCCGGGAACCGTGCCGCGCTGGCCGACCTGAACGGGCAATGGATCGACCGGTTCCATGACCGTAACGGGCTGAAGTACATCGTTCTGGACATGGACAGCTCGGTCAGCCCGACCCATGGCGACCAGGAAGGGTCCGCCTGGAATGGCCATTTCGACTGTAGCTGCTATCACCCCAACTTTCTGTTCAACCAGTTCGGGATGCTGGAACGCTGCGCCCTGCGCCATGGCAACGTCCACAGCGCCGATGGCTGGCGTGATGTTCTCGACCCCGTCATTGCGCGCTACGCGGAGCGCGACCTTGGTGGCAGGTTCTTCCGGGCCGATGCTGCCTACGCGATCCCGGCGATCTATGAGCGATTGGAAGAAGCGCGGTTCTTCTACGCCATCCGGCTGCCCGCAAACGCGGTCCTCAAGGACAAGATCGCGCATCGGCTAACGCGCCCTGTCGGGCGTACCGTCACTGACCAAGGTCAAGCGGTTCTTCGAGGAATTCGAGTATCAGGCGGCGTCCTGGGACAAGGAACGCCGGGTGATCGCCAAGATCGAATGGCATCCGGGCGAACTGTTCCCGCGTGTCGGCTTCATCGTCACCAACCTGCCGATGGAGCCGGACTGGGTGGTGCGGTTCTACAACCAGCGCGGCACCGCCGAGCAGCACATCAAAGAGGGCAAATACGCCTTTCGCTGGACGCGGCTGTCGTGCCGGAAGTTCCGCGACAATGAGGTGCGGCTGCAACTGCACGCCCTGGCGTACAACCTGGCCACCTTCTTGCGCTGCATCGAGCTGCCCGAGGCCATGGCCGACTGGTCGTTGACCAGCCTGCAACTGAAGCTGATCAAGATCGGGGCACGTGTGGTCCGTCACGCCCGCACCATCACCTTCCAGCTGGCCGAGGTCGCTGTCACCGGCACGATGGTACGCGCCATCCTCGCCGCTATCCGCCGATTGCGAGCGCCACCGCTATGCGCATGATCGCGATCCACGCTCAAACTGAACGAAAGCGGCTGGACAGATCTGTCCGCTGCGCTGAAAAACGCCGCCCCTGGGCAAGGAAACAGCGGCTTCGCGGTCTGATCCGTCCAGATCCAGCAGTCTGCGCGACCGCAGGTGCCGCTTGCGGCAGAAAATCCTTGTCTAGCGCTCGGATACAGGCGATCTTCACCTCAAACGACACGCCACTTGGGGAATGCAGGCTTGTATTCTTAGCAGTCAAGTCCCTTACCCGCTTGCCGCAGCCGTAGCGGACGTACTCGACAGATCTGAGTTGCTCCTAACCCAAAAAGCGCACACTCAGCGGGAGAAATATATTTTGGAAATTCTGAGCGAACCGGTCAACGTTCAGGGTAGATTGCGGAAGTATAGGTTTCCATCGGCCAAGGCATCTCAGCTTGCTATGACACATAAGCAAATACATAAAACGCGCGACAGTCTTTCGGAATTGCTTGAAGAGTTTACGACAGCAGAGGATGCTAGAAAATGGCTGGTCGACAACGCACCTGGCCTTGGCCCAAAACAAGCTAGCATGTTTCTCAGAAATGTTGGGCTAAGCTACGACCTTGCGATCTTGGATCGCCATGTCTTGGAATACATGGAACTTTTAGGTTTGAACTCGGCACATAGTCGCTCTGTGCAATCAATTTCAGGCTATGTCGACACGGAAGTTGTATTACGCGCGCATGCCAGAGACTCAGATTGCCCAGTCGGTATCCTAGATTGGGCCATATGGATCGTGATGCGTGTAATTAAGCAGCCAAAGGAAAAGCTGATATGAGTGTTGTGACATTAGTGTCAGGAGGCCTTGACTCCAGTCTTGTTGCCCTTCTCGCCAAAGAAGAAGGGCTCGAGCAATTTCCACTTTTTGTGGACTATGGACAAAGGGCTCGGGATAAAGAGCTAGATGCCTGCCGCAGAGTGTTGGCGCGGCTTGATCTTCCTGCGCCGGAAGTTGCCGGCCTTGGAGGGTTCGGTTCACTTATCCGTTCAGGACTGACCGATCCAACATTGCGTGTGTTGGAGGATGCATTTACGCCGGGGCGCAACATGCTGTTCCTGTTAGTCGCCGCTAGCTATGCGTTTCAAAGAGATGCGGATGCTGTCTCGATAGGGCTACTTCACGAGGATGCTAGCCTATTTCCTGACCAAACTGATGCCTTCCTAAAAGATGCAGAAGCCATAATTGGACGCTGCATGGGTAGGGAAATTCGAGTTCTTGCGCCACTGTCGGCCTTCCATAAAATCGATGTCGTCGCGCTAGCTCAAGCGAAGGGCATCATTGGCACCTATTCATGCCATTTGGGTCTGGATGATGCCTGCGGAGCTTGCATTGCGTGCAACGAATTCAATTTCGAGGAGGCTTAGATGGGAGGTGGTGGTGGTGGCGGTTGGAACCGTCTTGGTGATGTTAGTTCACTAGAGCAGAAAGCCCGTGAAGCGCTCGCTGGCGGCAAAAAGAATGTTTTCATCAGCTTCGCTGCGGAAGACATGAATGAAGTGAATTTGCTACGTGCTCAGGCCAAGAACGACAACAGTGACATCGAGTTTAACGATCACTCGGTAAGGGCTCCCTATGATAGCAAACGAGCTGAATACATAAGAGAAAAAATCTCTGAACGAATAAAACGATGTTCAACAACCGTCGTATATCTATCCGATTCAACAGCTCAAAGTCGGTGGGTGAAGTGGGAAGTTGAGCAGAGCCTAAAGCTGGGGAAAGCAGTTATTGCTGTTCATGCGGGAGAAAAGTACTCTGGAAAGAAACCGGAGTGGCTACAAAAGAATGGGATTAAGGCTGTTCCCTGGGCCAAGTTGGCAGCAAAGCTAAAATGAGCTTATTCCCACTGACGATATAGACCATCGTTAAAGTGTCTTGCGCCGCCTGCCTTTGTTTGTAGATCAAGTCCTTTGAATTCGCCAGGCCAATTCAAAATCGCATGCTGAATGGGTCGAAGCTTGAATGGAACGTGTACCACGCACTTGTCACGTATAATGGGCGGGCAGAGTTCATCCTGAAAACGACTATTATTCAGATTGACGGCAATGATTGGAAGCTCGAGTTCAATAGCTAAATCTATCTCCCATCTGACGAACTTATACAGGTTCTTTGTTTTCTCCCCAATTAGAATAAGTAGTCCGCCCTGAATAACTCCCATCTATCTGAATTATATCGGAAAAATGGCGATTTTGTTGGGCAAGTCTCGCAAGGTTTTGTATTCTGGCAATAGAAACCCTGCAAATTTGAGCCACGATATGAAGCCCAAAACGCCGCCTTCTGAACAGGATGATCTCTTCCGCGCCCGATTGGCCGAGATGATCGACATGCGCCACGAACTGGTGAAGCTCGCTGAACTGATTGACTGGGAAACCTTCGATCGTGAATGGGGCGGGTTCTTTCCGTCCCACACCGGTCGCCCGGCAACACCGCCGCGGCTGGTGGCGGGGCTGCTGTATCTCCAGCATGCCTTTGCCCTTTCCGACGAAGGCGTCGTGGCGCGGTGGGCAGAAAATCCTTACTGGCAGCACTTCTGCGGCGAGACATTCTTTCAGCACCGCCTGCCGATCGACCCCTCGTCGATGACACGTTGGCGCAATCGTATCGGTGAGGAAGGCGTGGAGTGGCTGCTAACCGAGACGATTAGGGCCGGACAGCGTGCTGGGGTGGTAAAGGGTAAAGATCTCAAGCGGGTGACTGTTGATACCACAGTCATGGAGAAGAATATCGCCCATCCGACGGACGCCCGGCTGTATGAAACCGCGCGCCGCTGTCGTGGCTGATCGCCTTTGTCCGCAAGGCCAAACCCAAGTTTGAGTCGGCACCGAAAGCGCCGCCAAAACCAATCGCACCAACCCCACCTTGCGCCGATCCGGTAATCCTCATGGCAAGGCCAGCGCCCTTTGCAAACAAAGCATTTCACGAAAGCGACCTTCGGAAGGCTATCGGGAAAGATGCCTATGACCAACGTGTTGCTGCAATCCAAAAGACCTACGGCGCGAACCATTTTGCAGCTAAACTGGCCATTCACGGACAGGCTGTCAAAGAAGGGATAATCAGACCATGAAACCTCTTTCGATCATCATCGCGGCGCTGACTATCCTTGGCCCAGGTGTTGCCAACGCTGAATGGTGTGATCCACCAATCGCACCCGAGCTGACCGACATGGAGTTGGCAAAGGAGTTTCGCGACGAGTTTTATGACGAGTTTAACCAGTATTTTCGTGACGCTTCGCAATACACTGCCTGCCTCGATGCCGAGCGCGCTCGCGTATGGGAGGAAATGCGCATCACAGGCCAGAGATACGAGCGGTTTCTAACCGATAGCAAGACCTGGAACAAAGACGAGTGACCGGCGCAGACCAAATCGAAATGTTCCCCACGGCTCTGCGCTTGCTTCGCACAGACCCTGACCGCAAAACCCGCCGGTTTTTCCTTTTGACAGTGCAGCGCGACCTTTTCGGCTGCGCGTTTCTTGTCCGAGAATGGGGATATGCTGGCACGTCAAGAAGGGTATCTTATCGTCTGTTCCGCGATGAGGGGTGTGCAGTTGACGCGCTTGCGGAGGACGCCAAACGCATGAAAAACCAAGGCTATCAGATGTAAACGCCATAACCATAGTTATGTATATTATATGGCGTGGGATCGTTGGCGCAACGGCGATACCTGCAATTTTCACTATACCTATTGGGTTTGATGAAAATAGACAATCTTGCAAAGCTAAGATCACCTTTCGGCATGCTCTATGTGTGCCAATCATAGCCAAACGATAAAACGATCAATATAGAAGCTGGCCAAGCAACAACCTCAACAGAAACCCCTTGAAGCTCTAGTTGGTGGAGGTCCTAAGACACACCAAACGCCGTTTCTTGTACTGCGGCCTTCGCCTAACAGAGTTGGAAAAATATACTATGCTGTCAAGACGCCATTTCGTGATGACTACTGCCGCCCTTTTCTCTGCGCCGATTGCCAGCCCGGTCTTCGCAAACACTTGGCCGACCGAAGCGCAAAAGGCTGCTTGGGACGCACAGGTGACGCCGCCCGGATTCAACCTGGAGACTTCCAATCCTTGGGGCCTGCAACCGCGTTTTCTCCCCACTCGCGTAGTCGCGAACGACGGGCTCGTGCCGGGAGACATCCATGTGGATGCTGTGGCTCGCTATCTCTACCACATCGAAAAAGGCGGCACAGCGATGCGCTATGGCGTGGCAATTGCGCGCGGAAAGCTCTACGAACCGGGCACTTACACGATCAAGCGCAAGGTTCGCTGGCCGCACTGGCAGCCGACCCGGAACATGATTGATCGCGATCCGGAACTCTACGTTGACGTCGCCGATGGCATGGAGCCCGGTCCGGAAAACGCCTTGGGATCGCGCGCCTTTTATCTTTTCGTCGGCGACCGGGATACCTATCTACGGATCCATGGCACGCCGCATGCGAGAAGCATCGGCGGTCTTGCGAGTTCCGGCTGCGTGCGAATGGTCATGGCGCACATCAACGAACTCTACCCCAACGTAGAAATTGGCTCTACAGCATTTCTTTACTCAGCGCAGGACAGCGTCAGCCCGCGAAGCTAAGCGATGCGCGCGCGCTCCGGGGGCCGCCCATGTGATCTACCGGATCGGTCTCAGGCTTCGCGTGCAGCGCAAATCGGGTTGCCTTCCGGACTGCGCAGCGGCACCAAAGTCGTCTCGACCGGCCCGCGATGCTCGTACCAGAAGCAGCCATCTTCGGGCAAAAGGCGCGCGGTTGAAATATCCTGATTAGGATCTGCCAGCGCGACCACGTTTGCGGGTACATTTCCGATCTGGTTTGCCGTACCGCCAGTTTCGGCTGGCTGCATGGCGCACCCGGCAGTGAGCGAAAGTGTTGTCGCAATCATCACGGCTCGCTTTTGCATAATCGCTCGCATTAACCTGCCTTCCGTTATTTGAATGCCATCACTCCGGCCCGTTAAGCCAAAGGTCAAGACTGGGATATTCGATTTCACGACTAACAAGGAATCAAGTTGAAAAGCCAACTCATTTTTATCTTGAACCTCTAGTGGCTGTAAGGGCTATGTTAAAGCTGTCTATCGAGTTTGATCCGATCAACTCGTTCCACCTCCAATGCAGTTTCTTCGACTATTACAACCAAGGCATGACATTGACGCCAACCCTGAGTACCATCGACATCATCACCCAATGTCAGGCAGAACGAGGTATCCTCGAATTCAACTTCGCCGACCATGAACCTGGGCTCTACATGTTTCACACCCATCAGGCCAAATTTACTGAACTGGGCTGCATGGCGAATTTCGACATAGTGGACGCATGACCGTGGCGGGCCAGTCAACACACTCGGAACCCCGGCGCCGCAGAATCTTATCTGGTTGCTGATACCACTGGCGCTCTTCCTTGCCGCCAGAATTTCGCAGGAGCTCCCAAGACGTTTCAACGAGCCCGACGTGCAGATACCAGTAGCACCCGACTTCCGGCAATGAGGCGCAGACTTAAGATCCCGATCGGGTTCCGCCACGGAAGAGATAGATTCTAGCAGTTGTCCCATTTGTGCGTTGTCAGGCACATCAGTGACAGAAGCCGAGCATGCTGCTAATACCAGCACAGCTGCTAAAATCGAACCGGTCCGAGCATGCTTCCATAAGCATGTACCGACTTTAGATCAGCTTCACTCGGGTTCCGACCTTGCCCAGCCCGAACAGCTCTTCGATATGCCCGTTGTAGAGACTGATACAACCGTTCGACGATTGTTTGCCAATCTTGCGCGTATCGAAGGCTGACCTGACCTGCCTTTGCCCTCGTGAAGAGAGATCAGCTAAGCTTGTTCTCGGCCAGGATTTCTTCAAACGCCTTTTTTGCTTTCCCGGGCATCTTGCCTTCGAGGAAATCATCTGGAACGGGTGCGCCCGCGACTTGAATGATCATGACCATGCCCATACCAAAATGCGGCTTGCATTTGACACCGATTAAGCCTTCACTCGTCAGCTGGACTTCGATCTCCTCATTGATTTTGCCTGCAAAATCCTCTTGGTCTTCGGGCAACATATCTTTGATGCTCTCGGCGTTATGCCCCTTATCTTCCGGGACAAAGACGATGGTATCTCCGACTTCGGCAGACACGAAGCGGGGCTCATATACCATGGTTCCGGCTTCGCCGCGGTTCAGCATCTGGACCTCGTGCGTTTTGGCCGCGACCAAAACAGGCTTGACTGCCAAAGCACCGTTTGTCTGCGCCACTACTCTACCGGTTCCAAGAACCAAACCGCTTGCGGCGGCCCCAAGGAGCGCAGTTCGACGCGTGACTGACATATTATTAACTCGTTTCATGATGAAACCTCCGATTTGATGAATTTTGTCATCTCTACGACCTCCACCCACTAGAGCTTCAAACACTTTAAAGTCACAAGGCCGTGAGTGAAGAGCGGCGGCTAATCATCCCTTCGGTCGCGCCCAGGCAATAGCCGCACATCCCGCAGCGTTTTCAAACCACTTCAGTTCAGGGGCCATTACAAAATCCGTCGCCTTCGTGCTCCACTCAATCCATTTCTGGTCAGCGACCAGCGCGACCCGCGAGAAGTCGTTCCCGTGCCGCATGTCCACTTTCATATCAGTCCATAGCGCTGCGGCGCTTTCGTAACCCTCGAACGTTCCCATGAAAATTACCAACGCGGGCTTCTTCGGAGCTCTGGCCAACTCGCGATCCAGCCAGGCGTGCATCGTCTTGAAATCCTGTTCTGACAACTTACCGCTGCATTCGAGCCCCAGCACGCCGTCACCTTCGATACTTATTTCCTTCCACATGTGGTTCTCCCCTCATCCATGTCCGTATTTGTCTGCATCTTTGTGTTTGTTACCGAGGCGCTCGAATTCCAGCGTGGAATGGTCGATTCCGAATTGTTCTTCGAGGCGGGTCTTGATTGCCGTCTTGATGCTTTCCAGGTCACCCCAGCGGTCCTCGGCGATCACGACATGTGTGTCGAGCGCCGCGCGATGTTCCTGCATCTGCCAGAAATGCGCGTGATGGACTTCCTCGACACCGTCGATGTTCTCCACGGCTGCGATGACCTCGTCCGTGTCAATGTCGGGCGGACTGCCCAGCATCAGGGTGCGGATCGGGCCGCCGATCTCGCTGAAGGCAAGCCAGAGGATATAGGCGGCAATCCCGATGGTGATTGCCGGATCGACCCAGCGGATGTCGTAAAGAAGGATGAGAACACCACCGACGATGACCGCCACGGACGCCAATGCGTCGCTGAGATTGTGGAGGAAGAGCGCGCGGATGTTCACGCTGCCCTTCTGCATCGAATATGTCAGCCAGGCGGTGAGGGTGTCGATAAACAGTGCCACCCCACCCAGGATCACGACCGTCCAGCCTTCGATCTGCACTGGGTCGACAAAGCGCATCGCACCCTCGTAGACCAGATAAAGCCCGATGATGATCAGCGAGGTATAGTTGATCAGTGCGGCCACGATCTCGACCCTGCCGTACCCGAAGGTCATCTTTGCGTCCGCAGGGCGGCGTGCGATCTTGCGTGCACCAAACGCGATGACGAGCGACGCCATGTCGGAGAGGTTGTGGATCGCATCCGCGATCAGCGCGAGGCTGCCGGAGAGTATCCCCCCGACAATCTGCGCGACCGTCAGAAGGCCATTTGCCCAGATGGCGACTGCGACCCGCCGGTCGCCTTCCTTGGGCTCCATATGGGCATGATCATGCGGCATGCGGTGTCCTTTTCTCTTCAGTTTGGTTCATCCCATCACCTCTTCGAGAGACAGGAGCAGCAGGAAGCCGACGAAGAACATCGCGGTGACCCACGGCCGATCGGGGGTTTCGTGCGCTTCCACCAGCAGCTCTTCGGTGACGAGGTAAAGCAGAGCGATCAGTCCGAAGCTCAGAAACCCGGTGATGTAATGCGCCGGAAGGCTGGCGACCGGCGTTGCGATGAACGCACCCACGGGCAGCAAGACAACCAAGGCGGCGATGATCAGAACGATCCGCATCCGGGATTTAACCGTCTCCGAAAGCTCGGTTGTGACGGCCAGTCCCAGAAACAGGACCTCAACGCTGAGCGCGATGGTCAGCAATAGACCAGCCTTGGCCCCGGCGGCAAAGGCAATCCCGAGCACAAGACCGTCGATCAGGATATCGACGCCAACGAGTGTGAGCAGCCCCGCCGGGCCCTTGATAACCCTTTCCAGCTGACGGATGGCCAGCATCACGCCGATCCCTGCAAAGCCACCGACGATCGTCGCGATCGGAGATCCGCTATGGGCGACATCCGGCATGATTTCACCCGCAGCAGCCGCAAAGACGACGCCTGCTGCAAAGTGCTGGATAGCGCTGACCAGTGTCGGTCCAGGCCGCACATTGACCGCAACGACGGCCCCCAGGATCGCGACCGTGGCCGGTATCAGCGTATAAATCCAAGCAGCGATCATAGCGATCCAACCTGTCCTTTGCGAACAAGATGAGCAGGATTGGCTTCATCGAACGGGATGACCGGAACAATCCCACTTCGTATGCGTCTCACGCGGGTATTCATCCAGTGACGGATCAGATAACGATAGAGCGGGCCCTTTAGACGTCCGAGGGATTGCTGGTGTTGTCTAAAAAAATCATCCGGAGTTTCGAACAAACCGAGATTGGCATTGATGCCGGTTTCCTGGATGTAGGTATCCGTTCCTCGCCATTCGACGGAGGGTGAAGAAAGACGGTTTGTTCCGATTCCGTAACCACACAGGCTGTCGGATTCATCAGCAAAGCTGTCCTGAAGAACAGACAGAATTGCATCGTCCAGAATGAAACCTTCCAGATTGATCCAGCGCCCCCGATGCCAGACCTTCACCCAGCTGTGGAGGATGCTCTCAGGCGCAAGTGGGTAGACAATTTCGGGCACGATCCCGCGCTGCAATGATTTATGGATCGTAAAGCCATGCAATCGACATGGAATGTCCAGTGCCCTTAGCAACGCCATCAAGAGTGTCCCCTTGGTATTGCATTGGCCATAACCGTCCCTCAGCACCGCCGACGCAGAAATGTCGTCGGCGGAATTGTATCCAAAGGCAATTTCATTGCGCACGAAATTATAGGCCGCCCCAATCCGGTCGTGCTCGGACAAGTCCCGCCACCCGCGGTTGGCGATCAGTTCAGCTATCGCAACCATGCGAAAATCGAGAAGTCGGGTTGGGCGAAGTTCAGCATCTGGAATGGCCATCTCTTGTGTCCTGAAATCAATTCGACAGAGAGGTAACATCTACAGTAACTGTAGCTTCAAGAACTTTCTTTTCAGGTATCCCGCGCTCCCCCAAGAATTATGGCTGCGCCGACGAGCGTGGCAGCGGTTCCGATCAGATCCCAGCGATCAGGACGTTGTCCTTCGATCAGCCACATCCACAAGATCGACGCAGCGACATAGATGCCGCCATAGGCGGCGAATGAACGACCTGCCGCAGGAGTCTGAACCTGAGCGAGAAGCCATGCGAAGGCGACCAGCGACAACACGCCAGGTAAGATCCATAATGGCGATGCTCCGGTCCGCCGCCAGGCCCAGATGGCGAAGCAGCCTGCAATTTCGGCCAGTGCGGCAAGCGGATAGACGATTACTGCGTTCATGCCCCGATCTCGTCGTGCTCCGTGAGACATTCCGAATGGTCACGCAGGACCTCCAACACCTTGCATTCGGCAACGCTGTCTCCCTCGCACTCGGCGACCATGCGTTTCAGCTCCTTCTTTAGGGCTTGCAGACGCTTGATCCGCTGTTCGACTTGGCGGAGCTGTCGCCGCGCGATGGAATCCGCCTCCGCGCAGGATTGGGACGGGTTGTCCGACAGGTCCAGCAGCTCCCGGATGGAGTCGAGCGAGAAGCCGAGCTGGCGTGAGTGCCGAATGAAAGCCAGCCGGTCGAGATCCTTCTCAAAATACCGGCGCTGGCCGCCCGCCGTCCTTCCGGCCTCGTTCATCAATCCGATTTCTTCATAATAGCGGATCGTCTGAACCTTGGTTCCGGTTCTCCGCGAGAGTGTTCCAATTGCCAGCATTTGCGTTCCTTCAATCTACAGCAACTGTAGTTTATCCAAGAACCAACTCCGTTGAAAAGACGAAGGTTTCACATTGGCGTGACTTCTGACAACAAAAAGTAACTTTTCGCTTGAACCTCTATCCGCTGTAGCTTGTATCCCGCGTACAGATAAAACTGAACAGGTGGGTGGCGCAAGCAATGAAGAAGGTCCGGATAGCTCTCTGGTCGGCGGTGGTTGTCGCTGCAGCGGTGACTGCTGCGCTTTGGATGACCGACCGCAATCAAGGACCGGTCGCTGCCCGTCTCGATCCCGAAGCCGCGAGATTTGCTGCGGATTTCGAGTTGACGGACCACAATGGAATGATTCAGGCCGACGAGGATTTTCGCGGACGCTGGATGCTCGTCTTCTTCGGTTTCACGAACTGCCCGGACGTCTGCCCTTTGGGTCTGGCCACCATCGCACAGGTCATGGATGATCTTGACACCCAAGGTTCCGCCGTCCAGCCCCTGTTCATCACGGTCGACCCTGAAAGGGATACGCCAAGCGCTCTGGCCAGCTACGTTCCCCAGTTTGGTCCCGGAATCCTTGGGCTGAGCGGTTCCGCGGAACAGATCGAACGCACCGCCAAGACCTTCAAGATCTACTACCAGAAGATCGAGGAAGCCTCATCGCCTGACGGCTACACTATGGGTCACACGTCGTCTTTCCTTCTGTTTGATCCGCAAGGTGAGTTTGTCCGCATTTACGAATACGATCAGGAACCCGGACTGATCGTTGCCGATCTTCGCGAAAGAATCGGCACGTGACAGCTGGGCCAGACGCAACGCCAAGTGCCGAGAATCCGGTGGCTTTCCTGTTCGCGGCATGGTTCGTCGCCTTGTCTGCGTCGCTTGCCGTGCTCTTCATCGGAGAGGTTCTGGGGCAGACTCCCTGCAATCTGTGCTGGTTCCAACGAGCCTTCATGTTCCCGCTCGCGATCATCCTGGGCGTGGCGGCGTGGCGCGCCGACCTCTCGATCTGGCGCTATGCCGCGCCCCTTGCCGTTCTGGGCGGTGCTGTCGCCCTCTACCATTTCCTGCTTTACGCCGGGATCGTGCCTGCGCCGATCGTGCCCTGCACTGCATCCGGGCCGTCCTGCACCGATGCCGCAATGCTGATCCTTGGTATGCCAATCCCTCTGCTCTCCCTGCTGACGTTCGGGGCGATCCTTGGCCTTCTCATTCAACTTCGACGGATTTCAACATGAACCGAAAAACACTTTTGCTCGCTATATTCGCTGTGGTACTGGCCGTTTTTGCGGCTGGCACCTGGTTTGTGTCCCGCCCTGGTCCGACCCCGGTGGCTACAGCCGCTCCGCCGGAACAACAGGATCGTCTCGTTCGGGCTTATTCACCTATTCTCGGGCGCGAGGATGCGCCGGTGACCATCGTGGAGTTCTTCGACCCCGCCTGCGAGGCCTGCCGCGCCTTCCACCCCATCGTGAAGCAGATACTGGCGCAATACCCCGACGATGTGCGCGTCGTCATGCGTTACACGCCCTTCCACGGCGAAGGGTCAGAGCTGGCAATCAAGGTGCTGGAAGCGGCGCGGTTGCAGGATGTCTTCGTTCCGGTGCTGGAAGCGCTGCTCGAAAACCAGTCGGCCTGGGCCTCTCACGGCGCACCGGCAGCGGAGCGGATCATGGAAATCGCCGGCGCGGCGGGTCTGGATACTGCGGCGGCGGCGGACCAGATCAAATCACCAAGCATCGTCGGCGTCCTCAATCAGGACCGGGCAGATGTCGAAGCTGTCGGAATCCAGAGCACACCGACGTTCTTCGTTAACAGCAAGCCTTTGTCAGAGTTCGGTGCGGAGCAGCTTTTATCGCTCGTACAATCCGAAGTCGAGGCTGCGGCAACAAACTAGAATGAACAGGAGAACCGACGTGTTCAAAACCTTCGCAAAGGCATTTCAAAGCCTGTCTGTCGCTCTTCTGATGGGCCTGCCATTGGCAGCCTCAGCGCAGCAAATGTCAGAGGACGCCTCGATTGTGGTCGAGAAGCCGTGGGCGCGCGCGAGCCTTGGAACATCGCGGCCCGGCGGGGCCTATCTGACCGTTCGGAACGAGGGCAGCGAATCGATCTCCTTAATCGGTCTTCGCACTGACATATCCGGCATGGCCTCGATCCACGAAACCAGTACCAATTCTGACGGCGTCAGCAGCATGGCTCCGGCCGACGATATCATGATCCCAGCCGGGGGCATGATCGCCCTCGAACCTGGCGGGTATCATGCCATGCTGATGCAACTGCAATCTCCGCTCGTCGAGGGGGAGACTTTTTCGCTGACCCTGCTCTTTTCTGACGGAACGGAGCTGGAAATCACCGTCCCGGTCCTTGGCATCGGCGCACGCGGCCCCGAAGGCTGAACCGGCTGATGATGAGTGTGGCCAAAATCGCGGCAATCGGCGCGGCGGCAGTCTTTGCCGCCCTGTTCGTCGGCTGGTGGCAGGTCGATGGGCCTGGAGCTGATCCTGCTCCGGGCAAGAGGCCCATGCCGCTATCTTCGATGGATTTCAGCCTGACGGATCAGGATGGTCAGGAGGTAGGCCCTGAAACCCTCATCGGCCACCCCAGTCTGGTCTTCTTCGGCTTCACCTACTGCCCCGACGTCTGCCCGACGACCCTCTCGGATATTTCCGGCTGGCTCGACGAGCTTGGGCCGGAGGCCGAAGATCTGCGCACCGTTCTTATCACCGTGGACCCGGACCGCGATACGGTCGAAACCATGGCCGAGTATGTTTCCTACTTCCATCCGCAGATTCAGGGATGGACGGGCTTACCCGACCAGATCGCCGCTGTCGCCGAAGGCTTCCGCGCCACCTACGAGAAGGTCGAGGGTGAAGACGGCAGCTATACGATGAACCACACTGCGGGTGTTTTCCTGTTCGATGCGACAGGCCGCTTCGTCAGCGTCATCGATTATCACGAACCACGCGAATTTGCCGTGCCGAAGATTAGGCGTGCGATGCGGGACGGAACCAAGGGGGCAAAATCTTGAAACTGAGACATATCGTTCTGGGAACGACCGTGGCCGCGGCAGCGGTCGGCACGATGGCGAGCCGGACTTTGTTCATGGAGGCCCCACCTGAGAACATCGTTTCCGAGGCTCCGATGGCCCCGACCAGTCCACCCGAACCGCTCGATTGGCCCGGCGTCATCACCTCCGGCGATACGATGTCGAATGTGCTTCCAGCCGGGTTTCAGCCGCCGAAGCTTCCCGGACAGGAACGTGCCGAGCCAGATGATCTGACGGCGTTGGTTCAGGCCCTCGCCGTGCCGCCATGGAAGGCGACGGTCGAATCCGGTGACACGCTGGACGTGCTTCTTTCCCGCGCTGACATGGGTGCGCAGACGCGGGCCGAGGTCGCACTGGCATTGGCCGTCGAATACGACCTGCGCCGCCTTCGACCGGGCCACCGCCTCAGCGTCGGGTATCGCCGGGACGGCACGCCATCCGTTGTGACATTGGCTGTCGATGACGGCGTGCGGATCGAAGTTACCTTGGACGGCACCATTGCCGGTCGGACGGTTACGCCGAGCGCGTCGACGATCGAGCGTGCGGGGCAATTGCAGGTGAACGGGTCGATCTACGCTTCGCTCGACAGAGCAGGCGTTCCGGCCCGTTTCGCCGTCGATCTCGCACAGATTCTGGGGGACACGGTCGACTTTCGCAGGGATCTTCAAGGCGGGGAAAGTCTGAATATCCTCTGGCGTCAGACGGTCCTTCCGGACGGTTCGGAAATCGGCCAGCCGCTTATGTCCTATGCTGCACTCGACCTGGAGGACGATCAACTCGAGATCGTGTGGGCGGACGAAGACAGCGGACGTGCGACGGTTTATCTGAACGGAGAAATCCTGCGGACAGTCGCGCCGCCGGTGGAAGGCGCGCGGCTGTCATCGGTCTTCGGGCAGCGCAAGCATCCGATCTACGGCAATATGCGGATGCACACAGGCGTCGACTACGCCGCTGCTGCGGGGACGCCGATTGCAGCGACCGCACCCGGACGGATCTCCTTTATCGGATGGCGGAGCGGGTATGGCCGGGTGGTCGAGATCGCGCATGGGTCTGATACGATGACCCGATATGCGCACATGAGCGCAGTGGCAAAGGCACTGGCGGTCGGGAACCGCGTTCTTGCAGGCGAGGTGATCGGCGAGGTCGGTGAAACGGGCACCGCAACAGCCCCCAATCTTCACTACGAAGTGCGCGTGGACGGTCGACCCATCGATCCGCTTGGGGAGAAGTTGCTCGCCTCTGCGGAAAACCTCGACGCCGCCGATGCCACTGAAATTCTTGCAGAGACGCGCACACGTTTCGTGGCCGTTCTTCGCGAAGATACATGACTGATTTGAAAGGAATAACCATGAAAAACAGGCTTCAAACCCTTGCCGCTGCGACTCTCATTATTGCCGCCGCGACGGCCGCAACCGCCCAGACCGCCATCCACGTCGGAAAGACGCGCGGCTGCGGATGCTGCATTGCCTGGATGGAGAAGCTGTCCGAGGCCGGGTTTGCCCCGGAAGGCGAAAACATGGGCGGCGCGTTGATCCGTCTGAAGATGGATCGCGGCATCCCCGTTGAGATGTTCTCCTGCCATACGGCGACCGTTGAAGGCTACACCATCGAAGGTCATGTTCCTCCAGCCGACATCACCCGGCTTCTCAAAGAACGTCCTGACGCCATCGGTCTTGCCGTGCCCGGCATGCCCATCGGCTCGCCGGGCATGGATTTCGGCGACGATGCCGAAGCCTACGATGTCTTTTTGGTGAAATCCGACGGCACCACCGAAGTCTTCTCGTCCTATCCGGCAAGTTGAGTTGGAGCAGATCGCAACACTTTCGCCTGTTGCACTGGGTTTTCTGGGAAGCCTCGTCGCCGGTCTCATGACCGCCGTCGGGGCGACGCCTGTGCTTCTCGGCAAGACTCCGTCACGCAAATGGCGTGATATCTCGCTCGGCTTTGCCGCCGGGGTCATGCTTGCCGCATCGTTTTTTTCCCTCATCATCCCGGCGCTGGACGTAGCTGAATCGCGATACGGCGACGGGGCGATCCCAGCGCTGATCGTTTGCGCGGCGATCCTGATGGGGATGGGCGTGGTCGCCCTGATGAACGAGCTGATTCCACACGAGCATTTCAGCAGTGGCCGTGAAGGCCCCGAGGCTGTTTCGCTGCGGCGCGTCTGGCTCTTCATCATCGCCATCACGATCCACAACGCACCAGAAGGTCTGGCCGTCGGCGTTGCATTCGGAGCTGATGGGTTCACCGGCGGATTCCCAGTTGCCCTCGGCATCGGATTGCAGAATGCGCCCGAGGGCTTGGCCGTGGCGGTCGCTTTGCTGGGCGAGCGGTACTCGGCGGGCCGTGCCTTCGGAATTGCGGCACTGACCGGTCTGGTCGAACCCGTCACAGGATTTCTCGGTGCGGCGGTGATCGTCGTGGCGCAGCCCCTCCTGCCCTGGGGTCTGGCATTCGCGGCGGGCGCGATGCTCTACGTCATCAGCCACGAGATCATCCCCGAAACCCATCGCAGCGGCCACCAGAAACAAGCGACGACGGGCCTCGCGATTGGCCTCGTCGTCATGCTGTTCCTCGATGTCTGGTTAGGTTGATCCATGAAAAATTATGTTTTGGGATTTTACGCATCCATCGCAGCGCTCGCCGCCGACCAGGCATCGAAGGCGTTCGTGCTCGCCAACGCGGACACGCTTGCCGCAGGCATCCCTGTCTTTCCAGGTTTCAATCTGATCTTTCACCGCAACTACGGCGTGACCTTTGGGTTCTTTCAGAGCGTACCGTGGTGGGTACTGGCTTTGGTTGCTGCCGCCATCGTGCTGTTTCTGGCCGTCTGTCTGATCCGGGCGACGCGCATATCCGAGGCGGTTGCCTATGGCATGGTGATCGGCGGCGCTCTGGGGAATATTGTGGATCGTCTTCGCTTCGGCGGAGTGACCGATTTCCTGGACTTCTATCTCGGAACGGCGCATTGGCCTGCGTTCAACCTTGCGGATGTGTTCGTGGTCTGTGGCGTCGGGATTTTGCTGATCGTCGCTGGACGCGAGAAGATCGCATCGTCTGAAGCATCGAAATAGATCGCGGTGTTTTCGGTATGCATCACCGCTCCTGGCGTCTGGATATCCTCGGGACTTGCACGTTCTCTGAGTGCATTTTTTCTCGGAGCATTCGCGGTTCTGACACTGCCTCCGTTCTCGCTGCCGGTGGTTTTGCCAATCTCGTTTGGCGGGCTCTATCTCCTCACGGTCAGAGAGACCCGCAGGACAGCCGGTCTTGCCGGATGGGCGTTCGGCGTCGGCTTCTTCCTTTTCGGACTGTCCTGGATCGCGGAGAGCTTTTATGTCGATGCGGAGCGGTTCGGCTTGATGGCTGTCCCCGCGGTGGTCGGGCTGGCGGCAGGCCTTGCACTGTTTCCAGCGGCGGCAACTGCGGCATTCGCAGGGAGCAGAATGAAAGGTGTCCCCGGCGCATTGATCTTTGCGGTCTGCTGGTCGGTTTCGGAATGGCTTAGGGGCACCGTGCTGACAGGCTTCTCCTGGAATCTGATTGGCTATGCGTGGGCCGACTTCGATGTTCCGCGTCAGGCGGCAGCATGGGTTGGAAGCTACGGTGTCGGCCTCCTCACAGTTCTGCTGTCTACCTTGCCCGCAACGCTCCTCGTACGGGACCGTCGGCAGAATGCCTTTGCTACTATTCTTCTCATGACGCTGGTAGCGGGTGCCGGAACCCTCGGCACGGTTCGCCTTATGGCCCTCACACCGCCAACAGACACAACCGTCAGGATCGTTCAGGGAAACATCCCTCAGACGGAGAAATGGGACCCCGCGTTTAGGGCCAGAAACATCGCGCGTTACCTGGATCTTTCGGCAGAACCGGGCGCGTTCGACCTCCTCCTCTGGCCGGAAAGTGCATTTCCCGGCTATCTCGACGAAGAGCCCGACATCCTGAAGCGGATCGCCGATCTGCTGCCCGAAACCAGCGTTCTTCTGACGGGTGCGCAGACGCGTCAGTCGGCCGGGAGGGGCACGATCTACAGAAACTCAGTGCTGACAATCGGTCCGAGTGGCGATATCCTTGCGCGCTACGCAAAGCATCACCTCGTGCCATTCGGAGAATACGTTCCTTGGCGGGACGTTTTGCCGCTCCAGCGGCTGACGGCGGGGCTTGGGGACTTTACACCCGGTCCCGGCCCTCAGACCGTTGAGCTGCCCGGTTTACCTCCGGTCGGCCTTTCGATCTGCTACGAGGCCATTTTCCCGGGACGCGTCGTAGACGCCGCTTCGCGTCCGGACTGGATATTCAACGCCACCAATGACGCTTGGTTCGGTGCGTCTCTCGGTCCCCGGCAACATCTGGCCGCAGCCAGGATGCGCGCGGTCGAAGAGGGGCTGCCGATGGTTCGCGCGGCCAACACGGGCATTTCAGCAGTTATCGATGGGTACGGCCGGATCGTTGCCCGCCTCGGGCTGGATGAGACCGGCGTACTGGACGCCCGCTTGCCAGCTGCGCTCCCGACCACGCCGTTCGGTAAATACGGACAGATGATGTTCCTGCTCGTTTTGGCAGCGTACATCGCGGGCGCCATTGGATTGACTATCGCAAAGGAAAACGTGCCATGATCGTGGTTTTTGGAGTAGTGGCGGGTGCCTTATGGGGCGGATATCTCGCCAAGAAGCGCGGCGGCAACAAGCTGGACATCGCCCAGTACGCGGCGAGTTCCGCGATCGCATTCGGGCTCCTGGCGTTGTTCGCCTCGATCTTTCTCGCCCGGGTTCTCTGATCCTCCCGCTAAAGCCGCAACGGCGCTAGGCGAATATGTCGATCGGCGTGTCGTCCCGCACCATCGCGTAGATATCCTCAATCTCGCGGTCCGACACCGCGATGCAACCCGCCGTCCAGTCTGGTTTGATCGCGTCGATACCGGGTCGTGGCCCGCCATGGATGAAAATGTCGCCGCCCGGCTCACGTCCCTGTGCAGCGGCGAAGGCGATATCGGCCTCGTTCGGATAGGAGATGCCGATGGAGAGATGGAACAGACTGTCGGGATTGCGGCGGTCGACGGTATAGGCCCCCTCGGGCGTTTTTCCATCACCTTCGAACTGCTTGGGCCCCTCTGCCGCAAACCCGAGATCGATCCGGTAGGCTTTCAGGACTTGGGCATCGTTGAACAGGAACAGGTTCCGGTCGCCCTTGAACATTTGCAGCCGGGTGACTTCGGGCCCGTCGTAGGCCCGGAACTTGCTCGCGCATCCGGCAAGACCGAGTGCCAGCCCGCCTAGAACCGCAGCGCGTCGTGTCGTTTTCATCATGTCGTCCGCTCGATCTTTTTATGTGCCCATTCATATCGGTGTCGGCATGCCTGATCAATCAATGGCCATGCGCCAGGGCTCCCTGCGCCACCTTCTCTCCCACTTTCTCTCCTCCGGACGGGTCTGGTCGATCCTTCTTGGCCCGGAGCAGCCTGAGCGCGTTGGCGACGACCAGCAGCGAAACGCCGACATCCGCAGCGATGGCCCCCCACATCGTCGCCATGCCGAAGGCCGTCAGCCCGACGAACAGCGCCTTGGTCGCCAGTGCGATGCCGATATTCTGATGAATGATGCCCATGGTCCGGCGTGAATGCCCGATCAGCCATGGCACCTTGGCGATATCGTCCGTCATCAACGCGATATCGGCGGTCTCAATAGCGGCGTCCGATCCGACCGCACCCATGGCGATGGCGAAATGCGCCCGCGCCATGGCAGGTGCATCGTTCACACCGTCGCCGATCATTGCCACTACATCATAGTTGGCAACCAGTTCCTCGATTGCCGTCACCTTGTCCTCGGGCAGAAGTTCCGCGCGAACCTCGTCGATGCCGACCTCTGCCGCCACAGCGCGTGCCGTGCGCTCGTTGTCGCCGGTCAGCATGATGATCTTTTTCACGCCCTGGGCATGCAGACGTGCCACGACCCTCTTCGCATCCGGGCGGATACGGTCGCGCAGTTCGATCAGGCCCAGCAGACGGTTTCCTGAGCCCACGGCCACGAGTGTGCTGCCAGCTCCCTCGATCCGCTCCAGCAGGTCGCGAGGGATCGTCTCGCCGAGCCCTTTCTCGGTCGCAAAACGATCCGAACCAAGCCAAACAGGCTGGCCCTTCCAGGTTCCCTCTACGCCGCGGCCTGGCACCGTCTTGGTGTCGGTCGCGGCCGATTGCTTCAGCCCGTCGCGTTCGCCGCGCGCAAGGATAGCGCGTGCCAGAGGATGGGAAGAGCGCGCTTCCAGCGCGACAGCCGCGCTCAAAAGATCGCGCTCGGCCGTGCCGCCCAAGGGATGCAGACCCGCGACCTCCGGCTCGCCCATGGTGATCGTTCCGGTCTTGTCCATTGCCAGGGCGGTCATACGCGAGGGGGCCTCGACATAGGCACCGCCCTTGATCAGCACGCCGTTGCGCGCAGAGGCCGCGAGCGAGGCGACGATGGAAACCGGCGTGGAGATGACCAGCGCACAGGGGCAGGCGATCACCAGAAGAACCAGAGCGTTGTAGAACCAGTAATTCCACGCCCCCGCGAACAGCAGCGGCGGACCGACGGCGATCAGAATCGCCAATATCATGACGATGGGCGTGTAGATGCGGGCGAATTTCGTGACCCATTGCTCCACCTCGGCCCGGCGCGAATGCGCATCGCCTACCATGCGGATGATTTTCGAGAGCACGGTATCGCCTGCGGCCTTGGTGGCCCTGACCGTCAGCGTGCCATCGCCGTTAATCGTCCCGGCATAGACTTCGTCACCAGTTTCCTTTGCCACAAGGGCACTTTCTCCGGTGATCGGAGCTTGATCGACATCGCCCCGACCCTCGGTGACTTCGCCATCAAGGGGGATACGATCACCGCCCCGGACGACGAAGCGATCTCCGATCGCAACCTCGGCGGCGGGAACGTCGGTCTCCGATCCGTCGGCACGGATGACCCGCGCTGTTGGCGGAGCAAGGTCAAGCAGTGCTGAGACTGCGTTGCGCGCGCGTCCCACGCTCCAGGATTCGAGAGCGAGGGACAGGGCAAAGAAGAAGGCGACCGTCGCCGCCTCGAAAAATTCGCCCAGCCCGATCGCCCCGGCCACGGCGACGATCATCAGAAGGTTCATGTCAGGCGAAAAGCGGCGCGCAGCGGACCAGGCCTTGGGGGCCACCAGCCATGCTCCGAACACCACCGCCAGCATGAACAGCCCCATCTCGACCAGAGGCATCGACGTCTCGCCGTGACCAGAGAAGAGCCGCAGCGCGCCACCCGCCCCCGTCTCGACGATGTGGTAAAGGAACCCCGCGGCCCAGAAGCCGCCGCTCAGGCCCGTGAAAAGACGCTGGCGCGCAAAATGGGCCGCCTGATCCGCTTCGGCGCTTTCGGCATCCCACATCTTCGCGCTCATGCCGGTCGAGCCGACGATCTTGATGATTTTGTCGTCGCTGAGCGGTTTGGCGCTTTCAAGGATGGTCATTCGTCCATTGATCACGTCGAACGCCAGATGCTCGCTACCGCCGACTTCCGGTCCGACGACCTTGTTCAGGACCGCGACCTCTTCGGCGCAATCCAGCCCGTTGACGCGAAAGCTGCGTCCGGCGGATGGCGGAGGTGCTGCCACCTGCGCGGTGTCTTCGGCCGTCTGGCCGCAGCAGGACTTGGAATGGGTATCATGGGTTACATCATGTGGCATTTTCGAGGTCCTTTCACCGGATAGTTTCTCTTTCTAGGAGCTTCAGCAACTAGAGGTTCAAGAACTTTCTTCTGGTATCGTTCAACTATGTGCCCGCCTTTCATCATTGCTGGCAGATGATGAAAATTGTCAGACATCGCATTTGATGCAGGGCTGAAAGCAAAGTTACATTGGAGTGCCATTGGCCGTAATGTCCCCTTTGAACCACCACCACGAAATCGCGGCGGCAACTGCCATCCAGATCACCACAACCGCGATCGCCGCGGCGCGGCTTTTTGGGAGCGTTGAATGCAGATCGGCCTTCGACCTGAGATCGGCCATCACGTCATCCGGCACGAGACGGACGGCCAGCAGAATGCCGAGCGGCACGAGTATCACGTCGTCAAGATAGCCCAGAACCGGAATGAAATCAGGGATGAGGTCGATTGGGCTGAGGGCATAGGCGACGACACCGATTGCGACGACCTTCGCGAGCCATGGCACACGCGGATCGCGGGCCGCCAGGTAGAGTGCGACCACGTCGCGCTTTATCGTGCGGGCCCAGTCCCGCAGTTGGTCCATGATCGTGGTTCGCTTCATCCGCAAGGTGTCGGCAAGTTCAGGATTGGCGCTTTGAACATGAAGAATGCGCCTGCACAGATCAAAAGGAACCTGATTGCGAGGGCGCGCGTCGCTTGGCTTCCCTCCTGACGCTGAGGAATAGGACAGCGATGCAGCCCAGCAGCAGGACCAAGCCGCCTGCAAGGGGTGGCAGGCTGGTCGCGTCGATCAGCACCGCAGCGAGGGCGACCATCGCCAGAATGGTGGCGGTGAGCCGGGCGTCGGCCACGAACATGCTGAACAGCTCCATGAACACGTCCTTGAGGATGTTCATGGCGTCACCTCGCTGATTGGCTGCCGCACCATGCGGGCGGCCATGATCCCTGCGGCAAGGAACAGCGCCGCGAAGACAAACAGAGCCAGATCATGCCCCGGCCAGTCCACGCCCAGTCCTTCACCGGTCCAGAATACGCCGAAGGCCGACAGCATAACTCCAACGCCGAACTTGAGGGTGTTTTCCGGCACCCGCGCCAGAGGTCGATGGGCAATCGCTCCAACCACGAGGACCAATGCGCAGGCCGCAAGCGCGCCAAGACTGGCAGGCCAGAGCATTCCGCGCCCTGCACCGACAGCGATGACAATAAAGATGACTTCCAACCCTTCGAGCAGCACCGCCTTGAACGCAGCGATCCCCGCGATCCAGTCCTGCGATGTCTGCCGTCGCCCGACCTCGGCGGTCAGGCCTGCCGTTTCCTTTGCAAAGATCGCATTCTCATCGTGCAGCGGAATGACACCACCGGCCCGCAGCGCAGCCTTGCGCAGCCACCCGATACCGAAGAGCAGCAAAAGCACCCCGATCACCAGTTGCAACAGGTGCAGCGGCACCTGATCGAGAAGCGGGCCGAGGATCACAACGATCGCCGCAAGGACGAACAGCGCGGCCCCCGTGCCAAGCACAGCAGGCTTCCAGCCGCGCAGGGTGGCGACCACCAGCACGATGGTGAACGCCTCGACAACTTCAACAATCGAGGCCAGAAAGGCTGCTCCTACGGCGGGGCCTGCGGTGGACCATTCAAGCATTGTCGATCTCCTTTGTACCCCGTGCGCGGTTCAGTCCCATCGCCGCGCCTCCCGAATGGCCTTGACGCGGCTCACGGCGATGTCGTCAAGCAGATGCTGGTCGAGTCGCAACAGATGGGCGCGTTGCCGTTGCCGGTCGAGCCAGAGGGCGAGAGCCGTTGGTCCGATAGATCGCGAAAGGGATGGCGCGAACCGGATGGGTAGGAACGGCCTTTGAACAGTCAGTGCATTCATTGCTTTGGCCTCACTTGTTTTCATCATGTGCGTCGAAAACCTTGCGCGCGTAGTCATCCAGCACGGTGACGCAGCCTTCCAGCCGCTCCTGTGCTTCGGATGCGCGGTCGGCTCCGTAGAAGTCGAGTTTCTGGATTTTCGTCAGCCAGCCCTGAAGCTTCTTGAGATCGACGTCGTTCTCTTCCAGTTCGGCGTATGTATAATGGTTTGCCGTCACCTCCTTGGCGACCTCGGCCTCGAAGTCATCGCACTTGTCTATGAATTCTTCATAGGCGTCGTCTCGCTCCGCCTTGAAACGGGTCAGAACCTTGGTTTCCTGCGCCGGATCGAGGGCAACGGTTTCGAGGATGACCGACTCTCCCTGCGCTTCAGAGATGTCATTTTCCAGCATCTTGAGGCGGCGAACGTGATCGTCGGTCTTGGGCAGCAGGCAAACCCCGTTTTGAAGATAGACCGCTCCCATTCCCTTGAGCTTGCGCCAAAGGGAGACCCGCTTGGCGGCAGGCTCCGGAGGAACTTTGTAGGTGAGAAGTAGCCATGAAGTGTTTTCCATGGCCCACAAATAATGTTACGACCGTAACAGGTCAAGAGTTACGATACATCGAGGCGCAGTCTTAAGCTTAGTTGCTATTCTCCTCAACGGTATCCAACCAGTTCTGAATACAACCTCTCTACCTGCTATCGAACATGATTTTCATTCGCAAATTCAGCTATTTGCGCTTTCGTGATAATTTGTCTACCTAACACAACGAAAAGAAAAACGGGGCTGCCCATGACCACTATCAAACTTGCAATTTGCAGTATTTTCGTGGGCTTCATTGTCTTGGGTTTGAAGGTCCTCGCTTATTGGATGACAGGCTCAGTCGCGCTCCTATCAGACGCCCTTGAAAGCACCGTCAATGTAGCAACCGCGTTCGCCGCTCTCATTGCCATTCATATCGCGGCCAAGCCTGCTGATACCGGCCATCCTTATGGCCACCATAAGGCTGAATTTTTCAGTGCCGTCCTTGAAGGTGTGATGATCATCGTGGCCGCGCTTCTGATCTTGCGAGAGGCTTACTACGGCTTCATGGAGCCTCTCGTGCTTGATGCGCCGATTGAGGGGCTTCTCATGAATCTTGGAGCCACCGCAATCAATGGCTTTTGGGCATGGATTTTGGTCTCTCGTGGAAGGAGGCACAAATCCCCAGCTCTGGTGGCTGATGGAAAACACCTGTTTACTGATGTTCTGACCTCTGTTGGCATAGCCGTTGGACTGCTTCTCGCAGTCATAACCGGATGGTGGATTCTCGATCCGGTGCTGGCCGCCCTCGTAGCTGTTAACATCCTTTGGTCAGGCTCGAAGCTCGTTAAGGAATCTCTGAGCGGCCTCATGGACGAGGCTGTGCCACAGGAAACGCTGACCGCTATCCGTGAAATTATCGCGTCAGAAGCAGACGGCGCGATGGAGGCGCACGATCTTCGGACTCGCCATGCCGGGCCAGCAATTTTTATCGACTTTCATCTAGTCGTGCCTGGAGAGACAACGGTGTTCCAAGCGCATGAAATTTGTGACCGGATTGAGAGTGTTTTGAAGGATGCATATGAGGATGCGCGCATTTCGATCCATATCGAACCTGAACACAAATCGAAACAGTCGGGTGTCATAGTCCTTGATTAAGAAAGAGCGAGACTGTGCGGAATTTTGTGCCCTGGCGCATTTTGTTACGCCATTGGGAAGCGTTCTTCGAACATGATGGCGAGTTGGCTCTTGACCGCGTGCCATTCGCGCACTGAACGCTTCCACTCCGTTGAGGTAGCATTCAGCGCCAAGTAGATCAACTTTGCCGCCGCATCATCGCTGGGAAAATGACCTCGGGTTCGAACGGCGCGACGGATTTTCGAATTGAGCGCCTCTATGGCATTCGTGGTGTAAATCAGTCGGCGCACCTCGGGCGGATAGTCGAGGAATGGGATCACCTCGTTCCAGGCCCGGCGCCAGCTTGGCACGATGGCCGGGTAGCGGGCGGCCAGATCACTGTCCTCGAATTCGGTCAGCGCAGCCTCTGCCGCCACGGCGTCCACGGCCGTGTAGACAGCCTTCAGGGCTGTGGCGACGGCCTTGCGGTCCTTGTAGCTGGCAAAGCTCATGGAATGGCGCAGCAGGTGGACGATGCATGTCTGGACCTGGGTTTGCGGGAAGGCTGCCTCGATGGCCTGGGGAAAGCCCTTGAGGCCGTCGACCACGGCGATGAGGATGTCCTGGACGCCCCTGTTGCGCAGGTCGTTCAGAACCTTGGCCCAGAATTTGGCACCCTCGTTGGCCTGAAACCACAGGCCCAGCACATCGCGCGTGCCGTCCGGCAAGATGGCCAAGGCCACGAAGGCCGCCTTGTTGCTGACCGCCCCGTCGCTGCGGATATTGACCCGGATCGCATCCATGAACACCACCGGATAGCAGGGCTCCAGCGGGCGGTTCTGCCATGCGGTGACCTCCTCCATGACGGCCTCGGTGATCGCCGAGATCAGGCTGGGAGACGCTTCGAATCCGTAGATCTCCTCGATATGCCCCTGGATTTCCCGGGTCGTCATGCCGCGCGCATACATGCTCACAATCTTGCGGTCGAACTCGGGAAAGCGGCGCTGATACTTGGCGATCAGCAGCGGATCAAAGGTGCCGTTCCGATCGCGCGGGATGTCCAGGATGACCTTCCCGCTGTCGGTCGTCACCGTCTTCTGGCTCCTGCCATTGCGGCGATTGGGCGGCTGGTTCTGGTCCTCAGGTGCCTCTTCGGTGCGTTCCCCGCCAAGATGTTCCTCCATCTCGGTCCCGAGCGCGCGTTCCGCCAGCGCCTTCGTCAGTTCGGAAAGAATGCCTTCCTTGCCGAACAGGTCGCCGGCTGCGCGGCCTTCCATCAGCCGGTCCAATAGGTCTTTGTCGATGCTCATACGTGGGTCTCCTTACAGAGCAGTTGCCACGCCAGAGCACAAAATTCAGGATAGTCCCGAAAGAGCTCTTCGCTGCCTCTGCATAACCTAGTAAAAACTACCGGTTGTTGAACCATCCACACGTCTATGGTGTGGACATCACGAATTTTGGATTACCACATCACTCAAAACGCCTTCTGCCAGCCGTGGTCGGCGAATATCTGGGACGCGCTATCGCTCTTCAGATAATCAAGAAAGGCCCCAAGTTCCGGATTCTCTGCACCTTTCGAAGTCTTGGCAACCGCTACGTCGCGGTAGATCCTAAATTCCGGTTCGATTACCACCTCTTCGGCGATATCGGGATTATCTATCTGCCAATGGTTCCAGATCAGCCAAGCATCAAGCTCGTCGTTCTCCATCCAGCGCTGCTTAGCAACACCGCTGTTTGGGGCGGCAAAGGCAATATTATCGCGAAATTTACGCATATTGTCGATATCACGGGTGCGACCGACGACATCCTCCCACATCCCAACTTGACCGGCGCCATCTACCACCATGATGGCGACATCCTCTTGCATAAGGCTGAGCACACCGTCGAAACACTTCGGATTCCCCTTGCGCACCAGAAGGGTGGAGGGTCGCAAATAAAGCGGATCAACGGTCTCGGAGAGAACATTGCCATACGATTCAATGAAGTCATCCATCATATTCTGCGAGCCGCTGAATAATGCGTCGGCATTCTGCTGCGCCTCATCCATCCACTTGTCGGTGGGGCCAGCGATGACCTCGACAGTCATCCCGCTTTCGGTCTCGTATTTGGCGGCGACCTCTTTCATCGCCGGAGCGGGCCCTCCCGGACCATATAGCTTCAGCCCGTCAGCCGCTGCAAGAAGTGGACTCGCGAGGAAGAGACCAACGGTCAGCACCATCGCCTTGGGCATGTGCCACCTCCAGATTGGTCTATACAAAGAACCCTCCCTTTGCAGCACCAGTTTCAGTCTCGGCTGCAAGGGAGGGTTCATCCGGCACAAGCTCACCCGCTTGTTTTTCAGTCGGCTTTGCCTTCGTTTTTCTCGCCTGACGGTGACACGAGATACCATCCGCCCCAATCATCATGAACATCTTGGCCGGACATGTCCCCGCTCTCCTTATCGTCATGGTAATGATAGAGAGGCCAACCATTGTATGTAACCTGCATTGAGCCGTCCTCGCGCTCGATACTCGATAACAGTGAAGCATCGAGTTGTTCCCCTGCTTGCGGTTCGCCTGAGGTGGTTAGGGGGGGCCATTCCTCGGTACATTTGTCGGAACACGTGCTAACAGCCTCTGTGCCACCAACACCTTGGGTATCAGCTTCCAGCATGTAGAGACTCAGGCCTTCAGAATCGGCGAGATACCGCCCGACGGGCTCCTTCTCGGAAACTGAAATTGTCGCGGCGCTCTTATCCTCAGCAAGAGCCGGCACGGGCACAATAGCAGTAAGCCCAAGCACGGCTGCAGCGCTCACGGCTGCGAATGTCTGGTTTTTCATGATGTTTTCCTTTGCGTTTCACCTGCCGGATGGTGCCGACAAGACTGCATCGTACATCGGAAAACGTACACCACAGAATATGGTTCCGACGGCATCAGCGAGCTGCCGCCGTATGTAGAATAATAGCCGCCATCATCGGCTATGGATCGGCCCCTCTCTTGCGGCTTGCAATCGCTCCAAAGCGGTTTGCAGCTCTCTATTGTGCTCGGACGGCCCAAGGGCCGCTGTGCGCTCGTGCAGAACCCCGACAGCACGTTCAAGCCATTCTGCGGCCCGTGAGTGGAACTCCTGCGCAATCTCGCGCACCTGAGCACCGATCTGGCGGATTTCCTGCCCGCGCTCGGAGGCCGGTGTCGCAATGCCGCGCCGCATCATGCTCCACCCCCGCGCGCTGATGCAGCCGCGATCGTCGAAGCGGCGCTGCGTCCGACCATGCGTTACGTCGAACCGAAATCGACCAGCCAGCAGGCGCGCGCGGTCGCGTTCCGGACGCGCGAGCAGTTTGTGAAGCAGCGCACAGACTCCGTGAATGCCCTCCTACTACTTATGGGTAACTGCAAGATACAGACCATCATCTTGGCACATTGAGATGCCGTCAGGGGAGGGCGGCAACCACCCCATCTTCTTTTATCTGCAATTGCATTCCAAACGAGATACTATCGGCGTCAGCCGGTAGTGGTTCACTTCTAATATAGTGTCCGAGGGCCGTTGTTCAGGCCTCCCTTGGATCGATATAAATAACGGCTGTTTCGGGCACAACTAACATAATGCAAATTTATGCCGGGCGAATGAACATTTTTTCCGAATTGCCTTCTTGGCGGTTATCCGGTCTCAGCGTGCGATATGCGTGCCATGTTGCGTGACCCAGCAGCGGAAAGATCACGATGAGCCCTATAAACGCGGTCGCCACAGATACAGCAAAGAGAACCAGTACAATCGCACCCCATACCATCATGACAGATAGATTGTTCCATACCGTTGCCATACTGATCCCGAGAGCAGAAAGCGCATCAGTTCGCTCTTTCAGTAGCATTGGCACTGCAAAGACGCTGATTGAAAACGAGAATGCGGCGAAAAGCGCGCCAACAGATCCGCCGACCAGCAGCAATGTCCATCCGGTCGGAGTTGTGAACAACATCGGAACGATTTCATCCGTGCCCGGAAACGGATTGATGCCAAAAAATAGCGCCCAAATCAGCACTGCGGCGCGTAACCACAGCATCAAAAGGCCCAAAAGCATGACGCCCATGAACCAAGCCTGAGGGCCAGATTCAGGTTTCACCAGCGCCATTTTCAGGTACGTAGGCCGCTCTCCCGCCTCAAGCAGTCGGCTTTTCTCATAAAGCCCGTTGGCTATGATCGGCCCTACAACCATGAAACCTGCAAGCGCGGGAAACAGCGCGTATTCATAGTTGAACAAAAACAATGCCCAGACGATCAGTGCAGATATGATAAAAACTCCAAAGCCATAAAGCAGGCTGGGCACCGGATGGTTCCAAAGATCGGACCATCCTGCACGCAACCAGTGAATGGCTGTGCGCCACGGCAGATTGAGCGCAAGTTGATTTTCGCGCGGCAATGCCGGTACGACCTTTGGGATGCCATCCGATGCATTCGGATTGTCGGGGGGTGGCGGGGCATCGGTATGATCACTTAGCATGATGGTTTCGCCGCCCGGTAGATGGCGGCGCCTTCCGTGTTTTGCTGCAGAACACAATCGGGTTTCGAGGCGAAGGAGACGTATACCAGATGTGAATTGGCCCCGATGAAGAGCGCAAGGACGCCGATAACGCTTACCAGAGCAAACAGGCGTGGACGAGTCCAGTACCGGGGGCGGGAAAGCGCGGTCATGGTGTTGCCTCCTGTGCCAGATCGGTGAGATAGACGGTCAGGATCTTGCGCTCTGTCTCGGTCAGGCGTCCCTCCCATGCGGGCATCCAGCCTTGCCGCCCATCCCAGATCGTATCGAACATCGCCTTGTCATCGCCTCCGTAGATCCAGAATGCATCGGTCAGGTTGGGGGCACCCTGCTCTGTGTCTCCGAGTGCCGTCGCGCCATGGCAACCAGAGCAGTTGTTTACATAAATTTCTTCACCGGCAGCTGCGCGATCAGGCGATATCTCGGCGCCCGAGAGCGATTGGACGTAATCCACGACAATGCGAATGTCCTCACGCTCCAGCAATCCGTCGCGGCCAAAGGCAAGCATTTGCGCGTAACGTGTATCAGGGTGGGTTGCATTTATGCCCACGCGCAGCGTTTCCATGATGGTTTCGGGGTCGCCCCCCCACAGCCATGCATCGTCTGTGAGACTTGGAAAGCCCGGCCCTCCGCCCGCGTCCTGACCATGGCAGCCCGCGCAATTATCTCCGAAAATTTGATGGGCTGTACCGTTTGAGCGTGCCAGAAGCTCGGGCTGCTCCAGTATCTCGCTCACCGGTGTGGCAGTGATGCGGTCCGCCCAGTCAGCCCGTGCCACATTCGCCGCAACGACTTTTGCCTCGACCTGATCACGTTGATCGCGGTCAAGTAGCCCCTTGGTATAGGTTGTCACCAGGGGCCAGGTCGGCAGAAGAATCCACGCGATCAGCGCAAAAATATGAGTGACGATTATGAAAAACCAGACCGAGCGCGGGACGCGGGTGTTCAACTCGGTGATTCCGTTCCACTCATGTCCCGTGGTCTGGTGACCGGTAAGCGGATCACGTTCCTTTACCGACATGGCGTGTCCTCCGTCTTTTTTCGCTGAACCGGGCCATCCTCGTCATCCAGAATGCTTTTTGCCGCTTTGTCGAACCGTCCACCCAGCGAGGGCCAATAGGCGTAAATGGTAATCAGAATGAACAGGCCCATCAGATAGAATAGACCGAAGGATTTGGCCGCGCCGACAAACCATTCGTGAGACAGATCCATGATCTATTCCTCCGCTATGGGTTGCATTTGTGCGGGCAGATCCGTCAGCTTCCCGAGGATCTGAAGATACGCCACCAGCGCGTCCATTTCGGTCACGCGATCGCGGCGACCGTCGAAATACCGTATGGCTGTTGCGTCACCATAGCGCTCGAACACGCCATCCGCCTTGTCGCCGTCCGGCAGCGCCTGACCGGCCGCATCATCAGCGGCGTTCAGGATCATCTCGTCGGTATAGGGCACACCGACGGCCCGCAACGCGCCCAGCCGGTCTGACAGATCATCGGTTCGCAGGGGTTTTTCCAGCAAGAACGCATATTGCGGCATCACCGATTCAGGCACCAAATCACGCGGATTCACCAGATGGCGCACTTGCCAGTCGTCGGAATATTTATCCCCCAACCGCGCAAGATCGGGCCCTGTCCGTTTTGACCCCCACAACATCGGGTGGTCGTATTGCGATTCAACCGCGAGCGAATAGGGGCCGTACCGTTCTACTTCGTCGCGGAGGGTGCGGATCATCTGGCTGTGACATGCATAACACCCCTCGCGGATATAGATATCACGCCCGGCCTGCTCCAGCGGGGTATAGACGCGCATATCGGGATCCGTCTCGACGGTATCATCGATGGTAAACAAGGGCGCGATTTCGACGATACCGCCGATGCTGGCCGCGATGATGATTCCGAAGGTCAACGCCATGGAGTGCCGCTCCATCCGGTAATGGGTGCGCGCCTGAAATTCGAACAATCTCGCGAAAGGTTTGAGGATTTTTTTGAACATGCCCTTACTCCGCGACCGGCACTGCCGGCTCCATAGCTTCGGACGATGTCGGATAATCGAGGCTCGGCGCCACGTGGGGAACGCGCCGGATGGTCATAACGACATTCCACAGACAGATGCAGGCACCCGTCAGGAACAACAGCCCACCAAAAGCGCGCGCGATGTAATAGGGATGCATCGCAACCAGCGAGTCGACGAAAGAATATCGCAGCGTACCCGCCTCATTGTAGGTGCGCCACATCAAGCCCTGGATGATCCCGCTGTTCCACATTGCAAAGACGTAGATGACGGTGCCGGTCAGGGCGAGCCAGAAGTGCCACTCGACCGCCTTCCATGAATACATCGTCTCGCGCCGCCACAAAACCGGAACAAGCGCGTAGATCGACCCGAATGTAATCATTGCGACCCAGCCCATTGCACCGGAATGCACGTGCCCCACGGTCCAGTCGGTGTAATGCGACAGACCGTTGACCGGGCGGATCGCCATGAATGACCCTTCGAATGTTGACAGCCCGTAGAATACTGCGGCGACCATCATGAAGCGCAGTGTCGCATCGTCACGCACCTTGTGCCACGCGCCGTTCAGCGTCATCAGCGCGTTGCCCGCGGACGCCCAGCTCGGCACTAGCAGCATGATCGAGAACGTCATGCCCAGCGTTTGGACCCAATGCGGCAGGGCGGTATACATCAAGTGATGCGAGCCGACCCAGATGTAGAAGAACACAATGCCCCAGAATGACAGGATCGACAAGCGATAGGAGTAGATTGGACGCTCGGCCCGCTTGGGCAGGAAGTAATAGAGCATGCCCAGAAAGCCCGTTGTCAAGAAGAACGCCACCGCGTTATGCCCATACCACCATTGTGTCATTGCGTCCTGAACGCCTGAAAACAGCGAATAACTTTTTGCCCCCGTCAAGGATGCGGGCATCGCCAGATTGTTTACGATGTGCAGGATTGCCACAACAAGAATGAACGACAGATAGTACCAGTTAGCGACATAAATGTGAGGTTCGTTCCGCCGCGCCAGTGTGCGGATATATAGGATGAAATACACAACCCAGACAATGACCAGCCAGATGTCGGCGTACCACTCAGGCTCGGCATATTCTTTGGACTGGGTGATGCCCATGATATAACCGCTGGCGGCGATAATACAAAAAAGGTTGAACCCCAGCAGCACAAACCACGGCGATATCTGATCCGGCATCCGCGCGCGGCTGGTGCGCTGCATGATATGGTAGGATGTCGCTATCAGCGCATTGCCGCCAAAGCCGAAGATCACACCCGACGTGTGAACCGGGCGCAAGCGGCCAAAGCTGGACCACGCCGCATCGAAACGCAAATCGGGCCAGGCAAGTTGCGACGCAACCCACACGCCCATACTCATTCCCACGACGGCCCAGACCAGTGCCAGAATGATCCCGACCTTGGTGGGATCGTCGTAATAGGAGGCGCCGCGATCTTCTGTCGGTTCGGGATCATACAGCGCATTGCCCAAGACGAAAAACAAAACGGCAAAAAACAGCAAGATAATCCAGCCGTGTGCGCCCATGGGATCATTGCGTCCCACAATAGCCATAACCAGCCCGATCAGAGCGCCAAGACCGGTGATCATCATCGCCCTGGTCCGCTCGGCACCTGTCAGGTTGGACATCATCGCGTGGTCTCCTTTGTCATCTCGGCGCGGCGTGCAGATTTTGAAGGCTGAAGCGGTACGTCGTCGTCGTGCAGGATACGTTCGGCATCACCCGACAGGTCTTCGTACTGGCCATTACGCAAGCTCCAGAAAAATACCGCAAGCCCGAAGGCGCCCATGCACAATGTAACGGGTATCAGAATTACAAGAATTGTCATGTTGATATCTCGCTTCGTTTCATGGCGGGGGCTACTTGCTTCTCGCGGTTTACCCCACCCGCTTTGTTCAGACGCAGGGCATTTGCGATCACAAGGATTGAAGAGCCTGACATCGCCAGCGCCGCAATCAGGGGTGTCACCAATCCTGCAACCGCCAAAGGAACCGCTATGCAGTTATAGCCGATTGCGAGTGCAAAATTCTGCCGTACAACCCGTGCCGTATCACGGGCAATTTTCCACGTATCAGGAACAGCAGCAAGGGTGTTGCGCAAAAAGATGAAATCCGCCGCAGTGCGGCCCGCATCGCACGCACTGGACGGGGCCATGGAAACATGTGCCGCCGCAAGTGCCGCCGCATCGTTCAACCCGTCCCCCACCATCAGCGTCCGGTGACCGCCAAGGCGCAGCGCCTCGAGTGCCTCAATTTTGTCTTTGGGCGTCGCACCATAGCGAACGTCCTCAATGCCCAGTTTCGCCGCGACAGCCCTGGCTCGATCCGCCACGTCACCTGAGAGCAGCGCAACACGGAACCCCTCGCCATTCAATGCGACAACAGCTTCGCATGCACCGTCGCGAAGGGTCTCGGTCAGATCGAATGAAAACGCCGGGCCGCCCTCGAACCCGAACGCTGGACTTGGGGCACCGTCATCGACATCTGCAATCTCGGCAATCCATTCAGCACGTCCCAGCCGGGCACGGCGTCCTTCTATGGAGCCTTCAACTCCAAAGCCCGGCACCTCTTCGATCCCGATGACGTCAGACGGTGTTTCCGGCAATCCCGACGCGATGGCGCGCGCTGCAGGATGGCCTGACCGAAGCGCCAGAGCTTTTGCACCCGACCGCATGACCGGATCGTCCGGCACATGACCGATCATCGGCGTGCCGGTCGTCAGCGTGCCTGTCTTGTCGAAAACGACACGGTCGATTTCTGCCATTCTTTCGATGGCAGAACCATCTTTCATCAACACCCCCATCCGCATCAGGCGCCCCGCCGCAACCACGTGGGCGACGGGCACAGCCAGCCCCAGTGCGCAGGGACAGGTGATGATCAGAACGCTGATGGCAATGAACAAGGACGTCTGCCAGTCACCACCGGTCGCCAGCATCCAGCCAAGGAACGTCGCCAGCGCCAACAGGTGGACAACCGGCGCATAAAGCCGCGCGGCCCTGTCCGCGATACGCACATAGGCTCCGCGACCCGCTTCGGCATTCGACTGCATCTGGATCATCTGTGACAGAAACGAATCGTCCGACGACCGCAGTACTTTGACTTCGATCACACCCGTCAGGTTAAGCGTTCCAGCCTCAAGCGTATCTCCCGGTCCAATCGCGACCGCCATCGATTCACCGGTCACCAGCGACCTGTCAAGATCGCTGTTTCCGGTCAGGATTTTCACGTCCAACGGAACATGCTCATCCGGCGCAATGGAAAGGATAGAACCGGGTGCAATATCCTCAAGCGCTGCATAAGTAAGGGTGCCATCAAGGTCGCGCAGCAAAGCACCACGGGGCGACAATTCGGCCAATCCTGTCACCGCACTGCGAGCGCGCTCCCGCATTCGGTGATCAAGATAACGACCGGTCAACAGGAAAAACAGCAAGGTGACCGCGGCGTCGAAAAACACATTCTCCCCCCCCTGTACTGTTTCGAAGACACTCAGCGCCAAGGCCAACGTCACAGCCAGAGCAATCGGCACGTCCATATTCAGCTGCCGCGAACGCAAAGCAGTAATGGCGGATTTGAAAAACGGTTGTCCGGCGTAAATAACGACGGGCACGGCGATGAGTGCAGAGACCAGATGGAATGTCTCGCGGGTCTGTCCGTCGGCGCCCGACCAGACTGCGACAGAAAGCAACATAATGTTCATGGCACCAAAGCCTGCGACGGCCACAGCCCGCAGCAACTCTCTGCCGGAAGTATCTGTCACAGCTTGATCCAAGCTTTGAATGGGAGTCGCGGGGTAGCCAAGCTTATCCAATGCCTCGATGATCGCCATCGGATCGGTGTCCCGGCCCTCAAAAACAATAATTGCCTGACGCTGTGTTAGGTTGACGCGCGCAGACACGACGTCGCTACGCCCGTTTAACGCCCGTTCAATTTTGGCGATACAGGCTCCACATTTAATCCCGGGCAGCGACAGGATACACCGGTTCCGTCCGCAATCGTCCGTCAAGACACTTGCGCGGGTTTGTGCACGTTTCAGAGAACCGACCGCAGCTGTCACCAATAGTTCTTTCGCCGCTTTATGCTCACACCTCATGCCAGACCTTCCGTCCCTTTATACGCCGATATCTGAGATACTCCCAATTTCCAGACATCTGTCTTATTTCATATTCAATCGACCGAAACGAAGATTTTTACGCCGCCCAGGTGGCTCATCCCGCCGTTGCCGTGGCAAATTTTGCCACTGCCATTCTCGATTATTGGCCGTCTGGCCGTAGCAGGCCTTGGAATGGGCATCATGATCTGCACCCTGTGGCACAGCGAGATCCTTTCACCGAATGCTTTCCTTTTATAGGAGCTTCAGCAGCTAGAGGTTCAAGAGCTTTCTTCGGACGCCATTCAACTATGTGTGAGGTGTCCCCCGAAACCTGGACACTAACAGGCTGCTGAAAAAGTCCGGGCTCGACGCTGTTTCGAGAACATGATTCACTCTTGGCTCAGCGGCAGCGGCGGGGTTGATGATGCGCGGGACGGACGAGGCAGCGGGATCGCTGTTCAGCTATGTCGATCTTGAGGAGCGCGTTCCGGCACGGCACCCGCTGCGTTTGATCCGTCGGATCGTGAACGACGCGCTGGCAAGCCTCGATGCCGAATTCGATGCGCTCTACACCGATTTCGGCCGTCCCTCCATCGCACCAGAGCGCCTGATCCGGGCGGGCCTGCTGCAAATCCTGTTCTCGATCCGATCCGAGCGGCAGTTGATGGAGCAGATGGACTACAATCTGCTGTTCCGCTGGTTTGTCGGCCTCGGCATCGACGATCCCGTATGGGTGCCGACCGTGTTCACGAAGAACCGCGACCGGCTGCTGACGACTGATATGTCGCGCAAGGTGATGGCCGCGATCCTGACACACCCGGAGATCCGACCGCTGCTCTCGGATGAGCACTTTTCGGTGGACGGCACCTTGGTCAAGGCGTGGGCGTCGATGAAGAGCTTTCAGCCGACGGACGGCAGGGCGACACCGGGCGAGGACGATCCTGGAGGGCCACCGCCACCAGCTGACGAGACCTCCGCCAACACCGACCAGCCCCAGCAGACCGAGACCCAATCGATGCCCGACACGCCCCGCGAGACGCGTAACGCCGAAGTGAACTTCCGAGGCGAGAAGCGCTCGAACGCGACCCATGCATCGGTCACGGACCCGGATGCGCGGCTCTACAAGAAGTCGCCGGGCGCCGCGGCGATGCTATGCTTCATGGGGCATACGCTGATGGAAAACCGGAATGGTCTTGTCGTGCAGGCAGAACTGACCCACGCCGATGGGCATGGCGAGCGGAAGGCGGCGCTTGAGATGATCAATCGGCACTCCCCGGGCTCGACCCGGCGCCTGACGCTTGGGGCGGACAAGGGATACGACAGCGCCGACTTCATTGCCACGCTCAGGCGCATGGTCGTGACGCCACATGTCGCACAAAAGGCCCGACATTCCGCCATCGACGGCCGGACCACCCACCATCCCGGCTACGCCTTATCCCAGCGGCGCCGAAAGAAGATCGAGGAACCATTCGGCTGGGCCAAGACCGTGGGCGGCGTGGCCCAGACCTTTCACCGTGGCCTCGACAGGGTCCGCGCGCAGTTCACGATGACCATGGCAGCCTGCAATCTGGCCAGGCTGCCGAAGCTCCTTGCCGCCTGACGAAAGCGGCGAGCCGGACCCGGCGTCCGCAGCAGCCGAGCCCGCGCCTTCAGATCGCGCCGGCAGGAACAGCGTCCTTCCAGCCTGACTTCTTCAGTAGCCTGCTAATGTCGTGGATGTATCACCGGCAATACCTTTGCGGTTCTGGCAGTCTTCGGATCAAACAAGCTGCCGCACAAACGACCCTTTTCGCAGCAGTTTCGAACGCCTCGCCAGGCCATTGATCTCATTGACCGTCAACTGCCGAACAACCCTTTTGCAAAATGACGGCGTGAGCGTCAGATCAGTGTTACGCCATGGGCGTTACAAGCCCGACGCAGTGCCTTGTCGGACGTCGCCAGAGGCAGACCACGATCTTCGGCGAGGGCGAGATAGGCGGCATCGTAGGCCGTCAACCCATACGTCGAAGCCAGTCCGATCAGCGCCGCATCACCGCCTGCCGACACATCCACCGTTTCGATTGGCAACCGACGAAGGCGCAACAAACTGGGCACAACTTCCTCTTGGGTAAGTCGCCCGCGCCGAGCGGCCATGAGCAGGATGTTTCGCAACTCGTGCCAGATCAGGCTAGGGGCGACCGCACTATCCGCTGCTGTGCGGTGGAGGATTGAATCTGCGGCCGATGTATCTTCATCGGGCAAGACCCAGGCAGCAGCTACGGAAGCATCGAGGACAAGAGACATCAGAGGACGCCGATCTACCGTCGTGCTTCGTCACGCCAGGCGATCAGCTCATCGGCTGTTGTCGCAGCCAAGCCAGCGCGGGCGGCCATTATATCGGCGACGGCAGCATGAGCGTTATCGCGTCGTGCGATAGGAACGAGGCGCGCGACGGGCACGTCACCGCGCGCGATCGTGACTTCTTCGCCAGCTTCTACGCGAGCCAGAAGCTCCGATAGACGGGTCTTTGCTTCGCCGGTTTTGATGACTACACCCATTGGAGTTCTCCTACTTGCTCCAGTAAAATAGGGGAAGTTCCTCGCTTGGTCAAGGGTTGGTCAAGCTTGACCGATAAGACTTCTTATGTTAAGTAAGTCAGGGTTATTAACCTTTTTATAGCCCGCCTTGGTCGGCTCTAAGCCCTTCGCCGCTTTGATGGATCACCATCTTTTCCGCAGGATAGGGCCGTATCAGTTCAAAGGCGTCCTTCGGTTGCCCCGCCAGCCACGTCTCATAGTCGTCTGGATGCAAAATCGCTGGCATCCTGTCTGGATGCGTGTCGGCCACCAGCTCATTCGGCGTCGTCGTGACCATCGAGGACGTGACCAGCTCACGCTTGTCACCGCCATAGTTTCCGCTGAATCCGCGCCAGACTCCGGCGAAGGCGAAAGGGGGTCTTTCGTCTTCGCCTGTCACACCAAACCAGATGTAAGTCGCCGGTTTTCGTCCTTTGGCCTCGCAAAAACTGGTCGCCGGAATCAAACAGCGTCGCTCTTGAAAGCTGGTTCTCCAAAACGAGGACGTGCGCAACTTGTCGTCACGGGCGTTGTTGACCGCTTTGGGCTGGATAGGTTCGCCGGTTTTCTTCGAGACCTGGGGCATCACGAACCCCCAATGAGCGTTCCAGATCGCCCGTTCGCCATCCCCATCCATGACGACGATAGGCGCCAGTCGCTTCGGGAAGATCGCTGGCAGCGGTTCGGCGTTCCCGAGTTGATCCCGGCTTGCATCCACCTTGAAAAGCTGGCGCATCATTTCAGGAGGCAACGTGTTGGAATACAGATTACACATCGACTACTTTCCGAGAAAATATATCCGTGTGATCGCGCTTATCAACAAACTCTCCACACACGACATTGCCTAGCGTAATTGGGAACACCGGTGACTGGTCCAACGCAGACTGTATCGGAGGCAGCCGATGGCAAGGCCCCTTTATTTCATCCGCGTTTTCTGGCGTCGAGTATGCCCCCCAGAAGAAGCAGTTATGGCAGCCCATCTTACTGTCTGATCTCATTTATTTTCCCATCATTCGACACTTTGACACGTTGAATCTTTCCTGATCTCTTATGCCTCATTTTCCTAGAAATATCCACGGGGGAGCTGCGCAAGCAGCGGGGGCCGTGGCCCCTGCCATGATCCTCGATCATGGCACCGCGCTCTAGGCTACAGCCGGCAGACCGGCTTTCGCCCCGCACCCTTCGATCCTGGCCTTCCTGATCCAATAGCCCGCGCCCTGTCTCTGCGAGCCAGGTCGCGGGCTTTGTCTCATGGTCGCCCTGGACCTTGTGAGCGGCCCTTGCGGGTGACGATCGCATGGGGCGGTCGGATCTTCGATCCTGTTTTTTCTGGGCTTGGGGTTCGGGCAAGCCGAACGCCGCTGCGCCGCAAGGGGGCCGTTTCGTCGGCCCCCTTCGGACTACCGAAATAGACAAGCCCGTGTCCTCGCCCTGCGGGCTGCGGGCCGCGCCAGCTTGTCGATTTAGGCAGTCTCGACCCCCTCAGTTCGCCACATGGCAAGGTTTCAGGAGACGGGCGCTTCGCGACCGACCCCTAAAACCCCGCCCGATTATCGGCACCAAGCCGGACAGGGCAGCACCACAAAGGAACGAGAAAATGAACCTCGACGCACTCGAAATGACAGAAGCGGAACACCAAGCGCGCAGGATCGCGGAGCAGAATGACCAGTTTCGCAAACACGTCCTGACAGGCGGACCCGCAGGCACACCGCAAGGGCGCATCGTTATGACCCGAGCCGTGGCAGAAGTCGGGCCGACCTTTCAGATGGAAGTCACCCGCGCCGTGATGGCTGACGAGACGTTCACCGAGGACAACGACCCTTACGGCGACCACACGTTCGGAGCCGTCACCGTGCAGGGCCGCAAGGTCTGGTGGAAGATCGACCTCTACGACCTCGACTATCGCTGGGGTTCAGAGACGCCCGACGATCCGAGCCAGACGCGCCGCGTCCTGACCGTCATGTTCCCGTCCGACTACTGAATACGGCGCGTCCCGAAAGGGGCGCGACCGTCAGGCGCAGCCCGCGCCGGAAAGGAGGTGACAGCATGAGCAGAGAGATTTTGACAGCCCGAATTGCGGAAGCATGGGCGCTTGTCAGGAAGGGCGATGATTTTGGCATCGGACGCCGCTTCCTGATCCAGCACGGAGCCATCTAAGGCCCCCTCGCCTCGCCCCCAAAGAGGGGCGGGGCAACCAATAACACATAACTTCACCACACGACAAGGATTGTCCCAATGACCAAGCAAACCAAGATCACCGCCACAGAGGCCCGTATCCCGCTGGACCGCCTGACCCTTTCCACCTTGAACCCGCGGCAGGACGTGCCGCAGGCAGACGTGATCGAACTGGCCGAAAGCATCTGGACCGCTGGCTTGATCCAGAACCTTTCAGGGCTGGCCGACGACGAGGGCGGAGCGGAGATTGTCGCGGGAGGCCGCAGGCTTCGCGCTTTGAAATATCTGGCCGAGCAGCACCCCGATATGGCCGAGACGCATCCCGAACTGGCAAGCCCGATGGTCAACCTGGCCCCCGACCGGACCACCGGAGAGGCATGGGCCACAACCGAAAACATTGCCCGCCGCGCGTTGCACCCCGCCGAGGAAATCCGCGCCTATGGCAAGATGGAGCAGGGCGGATCGACACCCGCCATCATTGCCCGCGCCTTTGCCGTGACCGAAAAGCACGTCTATCGCCGCCTTGCGCTTGCCCACCTTCCCGCGCCCGTGCTGGACGCCTTGCGGGCCGACGAAATCAGCCTGTCCAATGCCGCCGCGTTCACGATCAGCGACGACCAGAAGCGCAGCCTTGAGATACTGGAACAGGTGCGCGGCGAAAGCCAGTCGGATTACAACATCAAGCGGATGCTGAAACCTGACGCCGTGCGCGGGACCGACCGCCGCGCGATCTTTGTGGGCGAGGATGCCTATATGGCCGCAGGCGGGCGGATCGGCGGCGATCTTTTTGACGACGAAAGCCTGTTTGATGATCCCGAAATCCTTGACGCGGTGTTTCAAGAAAAGCTGGACGCCGTCGCAAAACTGTTGCGGGGCAAGGGTTGGAAATGGGCCGAAGCGATCACTGAAAGCTACATCGGGTATCACACCATCGAGGACCGCAAGTTTGAGCGCATCTATGCAGAGCAAGGCGATCTGACCGAGGCTGAAACCGAGCGGTATGATGAACTGGCGGAACTGGCCGAGGGCGATGTTCTGGACGAGGACGGCGAAGCAGAACTGGCCGCATTGCAGGAAAAGCTGGACGGCATGTTCAGCGCCGAGCAAATGGCCGTTTCTGGTGTCATGGTCTATGTGGACCGCGATGGACGGTTGCAGGGTTCCGATGGGCTTGTTGCCCGTGAGGATAAAGCCGCCGCCATCGAGGCCGGTTTCCTTCGCAAGCCCACGCGGATCGAGGACGACGAGCCTAAATCGCCTATCTCGCAGAAGTTGGCCGACGATCTGGGGCGCATCGCACAAGGGGCGAAGCAACATGCGATCTTGCGCGACCCTGACCTGTTGCTTGATCTTCTGGCTTTCCAGTTGAGCCACGCTCTGAACTGGAAAAACCCGCTTGGCCTGTCGCTTACCGATGTTCCGAACTGGCCTTCGACAGAAGCCGAAGGCTATGCGCTGGACGAGAAGCTGACCGCCAACCCCCCGCGCGATATGTGGGAAATCAAAGACCTTGCCGCGTCATTCCGCGCGTTCCGAAAGAAGGGCGCGGACCATGTTCGCGGCGAACTGACCCGCTTTCTTGCGGCGCAGTATCGGGGCGGCGATGAAAAGCTGGCGGCGCTGGTCGAGAAGGAGACGCAGCCGAGTATCCGCGAAGTCTGGACCCCGACCGCCGAGAACTTTTTCAAGCGCGTGGGTGGTCCCTACCTCAACGACTTGTGGAGCGATCTTCTGGGGCTGGCATCAGGCCATGCCACCATCACCGCGTTCGAGAAGCTGAAAAAGAGTGAGAAGGCCGAGAAGCTGGAAAGCCTGTTTGCCGATCCGGCCACCCGCAGCGCCCTTGGCCTGACCGAAGAACAGCAAGACCGCATCGCCGCGTGGCTTCCCGAAGGCATGGCCTGACCAGACCCGCAGGGCGCGAAAGCGCCCTGCCCTTTCCCCAATACCGGAGACAGATCATGGCGATGAAATCCTACAATGTGGCGATGATGGACGCCGCGCCCAAAACCAGAAAAGCGCATATCATCACCTTCGCCCGCGACGGTCAGCCGCCCGTTGACGTGGCACTCTACAAGACGGGCGGAGGCTACGCCGCCGACCATCCCCGCAGTGGCTACGCGATCCGCGCCTTCGATCAAATCTGCCGGTTCGGCCCCGCCGTTTCCTTTGCCGAGGCCAAGGCAAGTCTGACGATGATGCTGGACGAAATGGAAGGATACGAACGTATCCGCGAAGCCTGCCACCGCTATCCCGTCCTGAATCCCGACTTCAACTAGGAGGTTTGCACCATGCCCGATTTCACAGCCCACCGTCACCCCGTCCTGGCCGTCCGTTGTCCCGATTGTGGGAAAGCCCCCGGCGTCTGGTGCTGCCGCCCGAGCGGCCACCGCGCCAGCGACTTCCACTTAAGCCGCAAGGCCGAAGCCGACCGCGTGTTTATCGACCAGCACGGGCCGTATGCCAGCATAGAGCGGGATGGCGAAGGTTGGATACTCGACCCGCAGGGCCGCGTCGGCATCCGCCCGCAGCCCGACCAGCTCGCACTTTTCTAGGCGAAGTTTCCGCGCACGAAAACTGGCACAGCCGCCAAGAACACACTATGATCCAACGAGATTTGGATTGCCGCCGAAAGGATAAACCAGATGAAAACCGCGATCCTGCACAGGGTTTATCTCTACGGATACAGTCGAAACGTCCTGCCCGCGTGGTTTCGCCGGATTGTGGCACGTTCCGAACTGCACCGCGCATGGCTTTCCGGGTTCAATGGCTGTTTTATTGAGAACGGCACCCGATACGGCCCTTCAAACCCATATGGGCTTGTTGTCGCGCCGACCGGCCAAGGCAAAGGCTTCTGGCCCGAATGATATTCTGATTCCTTGTGGTGAGGATAACGACTGGCCCCGCTTCGGCGGGGCCTTTTTTTCGCCAGAGCGAGGGGATAGGGTCCGATGGCCGACCGCTGATTACCGGCGTCCAACTCACATCGGAGACTTTGATGGACCTTTCCGAAATGACTTATCCAGAACTGGAAAAGCACCAGAAGGATGTAGAGGCAGCGATGCGCAACCTCGACAAAACCCGCAAATCCGACGCGAAGAAAGCCGTCAGGAAAACGGCCAAGGATCACGGTTTCACGGTAGAGGAACTGTTCGACCTACCCGCGAAGAAGTCCACCGCCGCCGCTTCGCCGCCCAAGTATCGCAACCCGAAGAACCCGGATGAAACGTGGACCGGCAAAGGCCGCAAACCCAAGTGGCTCACCGCCGCTTTGGAAGATGGCACCAGTCTTTCGTCCTTTGAAATCTGAAAATGATCGGGCGGGCCAGGTCTGCGTCCTGCCCCGCCCGATCCGGCGCTTTTCGCGCCGAAGCCTTGCCTAGTGGCACGGCGACGCCTGCTTACCGCTCTGGCCCCAAATCCGCGGTCGGTTTCAGGAGTTGATCGAGGCCACCTTGCGCGAACCGAACCAGGGCTTCGGCATCGTTTAGAGCGTCAACGGGATCACGTTAAAGAAGATCGAGCTTCGCGTTGCGCAGCCAGAACGATTCAGTGTCGCACAGCTCTGTCACAGCATTTCTCATCCGCACCATCCTTTCCGTCGCCCGCCTTCATACCGCCGCGCCAGCCCTTCGCCAATCAGCGTGCCGCCCACGTCAGCCCGATTGACATAGAGTCGGCCCAGAAGCCGCCCGTATTTGTCGCGACCCGGCAGAAGCATCAGATCGACTTGCTTCACACCGTCGATCAGATCGCGCAGCCGCGCGGTCGCCATGTTGCCAAGTTGTCGCTCGTAGTCGCATCTGGCGCGGTATGTTTCCGGTGTATCATAGCCGACCAAGCGAACCCGCTCGCCGCCAATGTCGATGGTATCCCCGTCAATGACGTAGATTTGCGATCCTTGGATGGCTTCACTAAAAGCGACCCCCGGCGTTGCCACAGCCCACAGCAGAAAACAGGTCCGAATGGCCCCGAAACACCAGCTCGACTTCCGCACCCCGAAGAAACCGCGTCGGCGTCCGTGGATCATCGGCGTAGTCATAGTTGCTGTCATTGCGATCCTCGCTGCCGTGATGTGAACGCCCGTCTGCATCCTTCCAATATCTTAGCTTTCCCCGTGCCATTTGTCACAGCGAGAGACGACTATTTCGCGGATAACTTGTGAGTATTTACGGGTGATGTGATCGTGCCGCCGCCGTGGTTTTAGAGTTCCGTTCGCACGTCCCAGAAGATCATGCCTACCCTGCGGATTGATCGGCGCCTGTCAGGTGAGCCATTGCCCGCCCGTCCCTTTTCCATGTGTTTCTGACTGATGAACATAGCGGAGGGGTTCTGTGAGACGCTTCGCTTCAAACACTACTTTCCCCTGGCCTGCGGCCATTCCTCGCGAAACAAAGTAGCATTGGACACACGACACCCCCCCGCAAAGCCATGTCCACCGAAACACTCAAAAAGGACCGAACCAATGGCTAACCAAACTCTGAAGCTCCGCGTCAAGACCGAAGGCCGCGACGGCAAGAACTACTGGGACAACTGCGGCGTCCTTTTCATCAACACCGACGACAGCGGCACGATCACTTCCGTCACCGTGAAACACAATATGTTCCCCGGCGTCGAAATGGCCGCTTTCCCGCCTCGCGACAAAGACGAGGAAAGCTAAGACAAGAAGGGCGGCCAGCGAGCCGCCCTTCCGCCTACCGGCACTATCCGTCAGACATAATCGCCCGTCTGCATCGGTAATTGATGCTCGACGGTTCGTCCTTTCTTCCCGTCTCATTTTCCTAGAATTATCCACGGGGGAGCTGCGCAAGCAGCGGGGGCCGTGGCCCCTGCCATGATCCTCGATCATGGCACCGCGCTCTAGGCTACAGCCGGCGGACCGGCTTTCGCCCCGCACCCTTCGATCCTGGCCTTCCTGATCCAATAGCCCGCGCCCTGTCTCTGCGAGCCAGGTCGCGGGCTTTGTCTCATGGTCGCCCTGGACCTTGTGAGCGGCCCTTGCGGGTGACGATCGCAGGGGGCGGTCGGATCTTCGATCCTGTTTTTTCTGGGCTTGGGGTTCGGGCAAGCCGAACGCCGCTGCGCCGCAAGGGGGCCGTTTCGTCGGCCCCCTTCGGACTACCGAAATAGACAAGCCCGTGTCCTCGCCCTGCGGGCTGCGGGCCGCGCCAGCTTGTCGATTTAGGCAGTCTCGACCCCCTCAGTTCGCCACATGGCAAGGTTTCAGGAGACGGGCGCTTCGCGACCGACCCCTAAAACCCCGCCCGATTATCGGCACCAAGCCGGACAGGGCAGCACCACAAAGGAACGAGAAAAATGGCTTATCAAATCGTCGTCACGACCGAAGAAGGAATGGTCAGCACATACCCCGACAGCATCGAGGCATGGGCCGAGGACAATTACACCGCGATTACCGGCGTATCCGCCAACCCGCGCACCCGTCCCGAATTGCAGGGCCATCCGAAAATGGCCGGTTTCGTCGGCCCTTGCTGGGGCGGCACGACCGAGAGCGGCGAGCCGATCATCCGCTACGAGGACTCCGAGACCTATCGCGCGCTTTGCGTCTGATCCTTTCCCCCAACAACGCCCCGCCCGACCCGGCGGGGCAGCATCCACGGAGCAACATCATGTCAGCACGTCTTTTCACATTGCAGGCCGACTATCAGGGCCAGCCCTATCCGCAGGCCATTTACGGCACGAGCGAAATCATCCTTCGCATGTTCGGGCGCGACCATCACCGCGCCGCCACGATCAAGCCGATCCTCACCCTCAAGAACCCGGACGGCGACACCATCGCCACGATGGACGAATGGGCCGACGACTGGACCGATACCCCGGAGGCGAAAGCATGAGCAGCCGCCGCAGCACCCACCATTTCGACAATGAAGCCGAGGCGATCCGCTACCGCGACGAGGAAGGCACCGGAGGCTGGATTTTCGTATGCAACGATAAAGGCGAGGCGACGATTTTCCCGCACCAAATGACCCCAAAGGACATTTTCAACAGCGGCCAAACCAGTTCATCGGGCGGGCGCTTTATCGGAGCGACTGGCAAGATCATCAGCGCGGAGGACGTGGCATGAACCAGCACACCGGTTTTGCCCGTATCGGCACCACACCGGAGCAGGAGGCGCGTAGCGCCCCTGCCATCCGGCAGAGCCTCAAAGAGATTGTGCAGCGATACACCGCGAAGCGTGACGGCGGCGCGGTCACGCGCGAGACGGAAAGCGGCGTTATCGAAATCATCGAGGAATATCAGGGCATCGAGGCCGAGGCGCGGGCCTTCGCTGACGCTACGGCCCGCGTGAAAAACGCCAGCGCCATCGGGACCAGTTGGGGCGGCGATATTTTCCTGCGCGGCCATGATCCAGAAATATCGGCCGAGCGGATGAAAGCCGCGTTGCTGCGATCCGCTTGGCGGCACGTCTATGAAGGATTGCCGGTCAAGGACTGCGCCAGCGCGAAGGACCGGAAGCGGTTCGATCTGTTTTTCGAGAACCCGCCCGAGTTGACGCTTGCCGCCATCGCGGAACACTTCGGCGCGTTCCTGCTGGACCAACGCCACCACATTCTAAAGGGGCTGGCCGAATGTTTCTGCGATCTGGACCCCGCCTATAAGAGCCACAGCAAGGTTGCCATTGGCGTTCAGGGATTGCCGAAACGGATCATCGTCAACCACGTTGACCGCTATCTTTCATCCTGGGGCGCTGAACGTGTCAAAGACACGCTCAACGCCCTGCGCGTCTATCGCGGTCAAGCCCGCATGGAATATGGCGAATGGTCGAGCATGATGGACGAGGCCCGACGCCACGGCGAGGCAGACTTTAGCGGCGGCATCATCCGCTCATTCAAGAACGGGAACGCGCATCTGATCTTCGACAAGCAGGGCTTGCTCGACATTAACCGCGCTCTGGCCGAGTTCTTGTCAGATTTCGCGGAAATCTTCCTTTACCGTCATCAAACTTCCTTTTAGGACAGGCTGGATGACCTATCCGATGAGATTTTAAGATTCCTGATTGCCCTCACCCGTGGCAGCTGCGACCCCCCAATAGTTTCCGCTCGTAGCGATGCCTGCCCTCCTGACGTCAGCTACACGTAGGGGTGGATCTCGGTCATTCGCTGCAGTCGCGAGGTGCATTCGTCTAAGGAAACAAGTCTATCGGGCGCAGTCACTGTTTTCTGTTTTTTCTTGTCGGTGACAAAAGCATCGTACTTGTGTGCAAGAAGTTCTGATAAAGCTGTTCATATCAATCGCTTCTAACGCTATGGTAAGCGCACCGAGCCAGTTGCATCAGCACAGTATCGAAAGAGAAGATCATTTTTGATGGTACAAAAATACGGTTTGCCAGCCTGTACAGTGGCTGCGGGGGCCTTGACCATGGTTTCCATGAAGCAGGCCTGAAGGGTGTTTGTGCCATCGACAATGATCGCGCCGCTTTAGATGTTCTTGCCAAAAATCTTGGCACAAAAACCGAATGTATGGATCTTGGTGCGTTTGGCGACCAACATCTTCCTCTTCTCAAAGGGGTCGATATAATTGCGGCTGGCCCGCCCTGCCAAGGCTTTTCGACCGCCGGCCCAAACAATCCCGACGATGAACGCAATAACCATGTATGGAACGTTGCTAGGATCGCTTCGCTGGTTAAGCCAAAAGTTGTCGTGATTGAGAACGTTCGTGGCTTGCTGAGCACAAAAAACGCCAAACACTTCGACAAGACGGTCGAGTTACTAAAAGAAAGTGGGTATTCAGTATCATCGTCAATTTACAATCTGTCTGACTTTGGAATCGCTCAACGGCGAGTAAGAGTAATCATATTGGCCGTACGGTCGTCCGATTGTTTCTCTTTGCAGATTCCATGCCAAGAACGCCGTTCGATCGGAGACGCGCTCAAAAATGTTCATGAGGCGTGTGACTTCGATCCGGACCCACTACTCGAATACTCGACTGACGCGTTGATCGCTCGAAGAATTGCGCCTGGGCAAAAGCTATCAAATGTCAGAAGTGGCTTGTCCGCAGTCCACACTTGGGACATCCCTGAAGTATTCGGTCAAGTAAATACTTTGGAAGTGAACCTACTGGAAACTGTGGTCAAGCTTAGGCGTCAGAACCGAAGGCGTGATTTTGGAGACGCTGATCCAGTCCCACTCGCCGATCTCATTGAATTTTTCGGTGCCGGTACGGATAACCTAGTGGAAGGGCTAGTACAGAAAGGTTACCTAAGGAAAATAGGAGATTTCATAGATCTTCGGAATACGTTTAACGGCAAGTTTCGTCGTCTGAAGTGGGACGACGTTTCACCTACTGTTGATACGCGCTTCGGACAACCAAGGTACTTCTTGCACCCAGAGCAAGACCGTGGGCTCGCCGTGCGGGAGGCGGCGCGAATTCAGAGTTTCTCTGACAGCTTCAAGTTCACGGGCGCCAAGACTACAAAGTATCGGATGATTGGAAATGCGGTTCCACCGAAGTTTTCGAGGCTAGTTGGAACCACGCTTAGTGACAGTTGGGCCGCATTGTGACCAGAGCAGAATTTCGAACAATCCTGCAACGCTGGTGCCTAGAAGACGCGCGGGACGCTGACGGCATCGAAGACCTTAAACGGGACTTGGAGTTCTTAGAACGCGAACTTTTTCACGAGTATTCAGTTACGGCGTATGGTGGGCATGCAAATTTTGGCGCGCGGCTTGCCTATTGGATTGGAAACCTAAACAACGACGCTGACCGAAAAGAACTGTATCGCGTCCTTGCGCACCTCTTTTTCATTGGCCGTGGGGAACAAGAGGCGGCCTATAGGACGGCCTACAGCAAACATGTCATGCAGTGGTTGATGAGGGTCGCAAACATTGATCCATTCCAGAACAATGCCAGCCAAATGTTGGCGCAAGAATTGGCGGCAACCCGATTTACGGAGGTAACGGACAGCTTCGGAATCCGCGCATTTTGCACTGCTAACCAAATCCAAACTGAAGCCTTGCGCTACAAATGGGAAGGCAACACTGAAAACTGGGACCCCGCAGCATTTCGCAGGAGCGTTCTAGACGAGGACGCAAATGGGAATGTAGTGAGAAAAAATCTGGTGCTGCTTGAAGATTTTGTAGGATCGGGTTCTCAGATGCTCGATGCCGTTGATTTAGCAGTATCGTTGGGCCCCGAAGTTAACGTATTGTTGTGCCCGCTCTTCATCTGCCCTGAGGGAGCTGATGAAGCTCGAAACAGAAGTAATGCCATCAATCACTTTGACTACAGTCCAGTCTTAGAGTTTGACCAACGCTTTTTCATTTCACCTGCCCCCCTAGCTGACGAAAACCCAGAGTTCGCTAGGATACGAAGACTGCTGCAGAAGATACATCCGCTGATTCAGGGAGGTCCCCAAGAGTACGGACCGTTTGGTTACCGCCAAACAGGGGGCTTCGTTGTGCCTTATGCAAACTGTCCAGATAACACGGTGCCTGCGATACATAAGCGAATGGAAGACTCATGGCGGCCATTGTTCCTTAGAAACTCTCGGTTGCCAGTATGAAGCAAAATTCTCTGAACCCTTTCAACAGTCTTTATCGCACGGAGTCCATCTCTACGAGTGAGTTTGTAAGCCTTTTCAGCCCGGTGCTTTTAAAAGAAAGCCTTGTCCAGAGACTGTTTGAACCCGGAAATGTAATTCTTTGTGGTCTTCAAGGTTCAGGCAAATCAGCACTGTTAAATCTGCTCGAACCGCAAGTGCTCGTGGAATACCTTAATAGCAGCCATACATGGCCATTGCCCGCGCATTGCTCTCGCTTCGTCGCAGCCAGCATAACTCTGAGGTCTAGCGGCGCTTTGCTTTTTGGGCAAAGGGCAATTGAAGGCGTCCCTGATGACAATGAAAGAGTAATCGGGTTGTATTTTGCGGATTTTCTAAACTACTGGATCGTTTCTGACCTGATTGAGAAGCTACAGCTCCTCTTTTCGGAAGATGGAAAATTGCTGGCTTCGAAAATTGGCCTAGATACTCGCCCCAAGCTGCTTGACGAGTTTGCATTAAACCTTTCTTCCGACGCTTGTTGGCTCGGTGCACTAGAAGGCGTTGGAACCTTTGAGCAACTCAAGAACGCCGTAGAGATCAGGATAAGGAAGTATGAGAATTTTCTAAACTATAACTCTGATTTTCCAGAAGAGTTTTCCCGAACCAAGACTGGTGCAGGCGAACCGATCGCAGTTGCAGCCGATTGTCTTCGGAATGTCGGTATTCTTCCAGACGACGTTCCAGTCTTGGTAACGATCGATCAGTTTGAGGACCTGATGGATCTTGAGAGAGACATCTCTGATAATGGGCGTCCGATATTCAGGCGTGTTATCTGGAAAATGCTAGGGAACCGGGATGATCGAGTTTCCTATCGGGTCGGTGCAAGGCTGTACTCATTGGACAAGGGTATTCATAGTCTAAGAGGAAGCGCCACTGTTGAAGAGATGAGGGAAGTAAATGTCGTTAATTTGGACGATTTGCTTCAAGCGAGAGAGAGCCGAGTTTCGCTATTTCCCGAATTCTGTGACGACGTACTGCGGAGAAGACTTCTTGAAGCAGGCTATGGAGGTGTAGCGAAAAAGGCCGTCCGACAATTGTTTGGCCCCCGAGCGACCCCGGAGAAAAAAGTAGAGGAGTTTATCACTAAGAGCAGGGCTAATGTGGTTTCTCGGACAGGGCCATTTGACCATACCATTAGGGAAGCTCTAGTTGGCATAGCAGAGCGCGACCCAATCTCGGCCAAGTTAGGTGAAGCGTGGGTTCGTCAGAACTCGAAAAAACAAGCGATTTCGGCCACCGACATAGTTCGAGAGCCTTGGTCATCACGGCAGTGGTGGAAGAAAGAGCGAAAACAGCAAGCTTTGTTGCAAGTCTTTTCAGCATGCGGTCAAAAATCGGTCTGGTACGGTTCTGGGGACATAGTGAACTTAGCTGGCAGGAATATTCTAACCTTCCTAAGTATGTGTCAGTTCGTCTGGGCGGAGTTGCTGAGATCGATGGATGAAGGTCCAATCGACCTTCCTAAAGATATTGATCCGGTGATACAAACCCTCGGCATCAATTCAGCCAGCGATTACTGGTTTCGTAAGATCAAAGCGGAGCCAAAGGGTGGGGATGACCGAAACCGGTTTGTAAATGAGCTTGGCAATTTTTTCAGGGAAAAATTGCTTCGCGATCGGAATATGTCCTACCCAGGAAACAACGGCTTTTCACTACCGTTGAGAGACGTCGAAGACGAATCTGTTATTGACGATTTTCTTTCGGACTGTGTTGCATTTGGGGTTTTGGAGAGCCGACCTCACACACCCAAGTCCCGCTCACGCGGTCAAAGTGAAAAATGGTATCTCTCTCCGATCCTCTCTCCACATTTCCAAATTCCTGCGGCGCATATCAAGGAGCCTTACTACGCGACGATTCAGGAAGTTGCAGCTTGGATGAAGAACTCAGGTGTCGTGACAGTTGGGATCAGCTCTGATGCGAGAGCAATCCGCCGATCACGTCAAGAAGAACGTGACACAAGTCAACTTCAGTTCCCATTCGATGAGTAATCCATAGTATGTTGCAAGCTACCGGGGAATTCAGGCCGTGGGGAAGGTTTGATCAACTACTAAATACCCAGCAGGGTTCGAAATGGTCCCTGATTGCCTGCTGTTCTCATGAGTATCGTTGCCGAGCAGTCTTTGAGTGCATCAATGAGTTGGATATTTTTGGCCCGCAGTTGGTTTTTGAAATTAAAGATCCGTTATCCGTATCGACTGACGAAATAGAGCGAAAAACTGCGGAGAATCGAGCGTATGTTACCAGTCTCGGCTTTGAGGATCAGTCAATCTCTGCACATGGTCTGATTGATCCGTTTTCAGGGTACGAAAGGGCATTGCGGGAGTTTTTGACTAAGATCGGCGATCAAAGTCTGATCATCGACATTACTTCACTTCCTAAGAAAATTTACTTCTTTCTTACGAAGTTGCTGTTCGGTGAATTCAATCAACCTAGAAATGTTGTTTTCACTTACGCGGAACCTAACGTCTATTCAGACAAACCATTGGCTGAGAACCCAGACCCTTGGGAAGCTCTTCCAGGATTTCGTATCTCTCCACGAGATGAGGGCAACCGAAAAGTCGTTGTTGGTATTGGCTACGAGCCGTTGGGTCTCCCAGATCTTGTAGACTCAGGGCGGTTTGACGAGACTCAGATGAATTTTTTGTTCCCCTTTCCTGCGCAAGCTGACAGGGTTGCTCGCAACTGGCGCTTCATCCGGGGAATTTTCCCGAATCCGGATTCAGGTCGACTATCAGTCAAACGAGTGGATGGGATCAATGTCCCTGAGGTGTATCAGGCGCTGTTAGGGATAGGAGAACATGGTGAACAAGGTTTGATACTTGCTCCATTTGGGCCGAAACCAGTTTCACTAGCGATGGCACTCTACGCGGCAAAATACTCGCAGCCATGCAGCCAGACAGGCGTATACTATACACAACCAACTTACTACAATCCTGACTACTCTGCCGGTGTTCGGGAAATCGACGGTCGCAAGGCCTTAAATGCGTACTGCGTCAAGCTGAACGGACACTTCGTCTATTAGGCATTCTGCGCTGCAGCAGATAAAGTTAGATCTTTGCCACGGTAAATGTCCGAATTGGGCCGTTACCCATCTCCTCTGATCCATACAGGGTGGTGGGACGTGCTCCCTTCTGGCGGTCTTGATTTCTTCTCACCGATGCGCGTCCAGAACCCTGATTTGCGGGGGTGCCTTTTCTTCAGTTCGGCAAGATAGCTTGCGTGGTCGGCGATTTCTCCGGGGCGAGTTGAGTCCGCCTCTTCGGCCAGCAGAGTCAGTTTCTCGAGGTAGTTCGCGCCGTGCCCATAGGCCTTGGAGCGCGCACGATCCAGGATGCTGTCCAGAAGTGCGCGGTAGAGAATCGTCGCGGCCAGCGGATAATCGTGCTCCAGAAGGGCGGCGACTTTGGGCAGGATATGCCAATCACCTCCGTCCCAGTGCTTCGCATGCATTACGATCAGCTTTGCCGCCAGATCGTGTCGCGGCCAGTCGAGGAAAAATTGCAGTGCTACCTCGGGCGTCGCTTTTTCCAACGCGACGGCATGGGCGCGCTCTTCGGTTTCTATATCCTCGAAATCCGGCAGCTTCCTGAGGTAATCTCGCAGGATGTCGGCGGAAAGGCGCGCCTCAAAGCAACGCCAGCGCAGGGCTTGGGCGGCGGTCTCGTCCCCCACGGCTTCCAGTATCCGCGCCTCAAGGCTGACTCGTGCCGGTGACAGGTCGTCATCGGCCGGGCCAAATGGACGCCGCCCCGGTTTACGCACCCAATCCAGCGCCTCAGAGGTGCGCCCGGCCTCCAGAAGCTGTGTAGCAATCGTCAGCGTGTCCTGCACATGCGGCTTCTTCTTCGCCTCCAAAGCGATGAGCAAATCAAGATCGCCGCGCGCCAAGGCGATGGTCTGGCGCATTGCGGACCATTGTGAGGTCATGGAATAAAACCAACCATCCGATTCACGCGCCGCTTCCTCGGTCTGCCGCTCAGTAATGGCGCCTTTCAGATCGGCATCCCATCGGGTCAGGCTGTCTTGCGGCAGGTGCGGTGCCACGGCCTCGGTCACGTCAGTCAGATAGCCATGGGTGCTTTCGCCAAGTGCGGACATGATCTTCTCTGGTAGCTGATCCGCTTCGGGCGCGGTCAGACGCTGCGCCAGGTCGCCGGTTGCAGTAATTGCCTGATAATAGACGCCTTGAATACGGCCCAAGGAATCATCGACACGTTCGAACACCTGCTCGTGGGTGGCGATGAAGCGCAGCAACCGATCAATGGCGAGTCCCGGGGCGGCGGCGCCAAGTTCAGAAGTGATCGTATCGGTCAGACTGCGTAGATCGTCGCCAAGGGCATGGGCCTTGTCCCAATCGATGAAACTCTTGGCCCGTTTCAAGCCTGATAACCGCCGGTCGATCAGCTTGGCAATGGCCTCGGGCCCCGATTTGCCGGCCAGCGCCGCCTTGACCTGACGCCGGAAACCAGCATTGCGTTCAGCTTCATCCAGCACGAGCTGGCCAAGCTTGGCGACACCAAGGTCTTTCAGTTTGTCAATGGACAGGGCGGGTTTGCGGGCCATGGCAGGTCTCGGTTTTGAACAGTTACCACTATAAGTGCCTCGACCAACTCGTGGAGGCAAGCATCGGGATTCCGACCAACAAATTGCTGCACAAAGACCCAAAGGTCGCAATGTGGACGCCGCAATGCCACATACGATTAACGGGCCTGTCTACTAAGGGCCGTGAGTAACGAGGTTTCCGGGGGCTACGATGAACGAGCGCGCTGCATCGCCGTATGTTGCCTGCGCCCTATCGAACCTTAGCGTACATGAAACAGTCTCTGGGTGTTTTGGAGACGTTGGGATGTAAGAAATACCGGCTAAGTAATCCCTCCCTTGTCATCCCAACCTTTTCCATCACGCGGGAAGATGCCCGGTTGTCGACATCGCAAAATGCTTCTGTTCGGTGAATAGATGGGTGAGTAATTGCGTGCTCGACCAACCACGTCAGGACCTCAGTTGCACATCCGTACCCCCATGCACGTTCAGCGAGTACGTAGCCGTAGTTGACTTTGAATCTCCCAACATGAGGATGAAACATGCCGATCAGATTGTCGGGATCATCGCGTGGGAAGACGACCAATGGAAAACCTTTGCCGGTCCTCCATTCCTCCGCCACGCTTTTTATAAAGTCTTCTGTTACGCTGGAATCCCCATGGGGTCGCCACCCGAGATACCGCGTCACGGCGACGTCAGCCGCATAGCTGTTGAATATCGCAGAGGCGTCGCCAGTAGTAACCCTTCGGAGGCGATAGCGCCGGGTCTCGAATTCGTCGGGGATGCGATAGGCAGTGCTCATGACGAAGTAGTCGCTTGATCCGGCGCAATCCGCAACATCTGCATTGCCCGCAGACCCACGTGTGGGCAACAAAAAAGGCCGCGCGACGCACGAATGGCCGCAATGACGGGCGGCCCCGCACCGCGAACTCCTGCGGGGGCGTTGAACGGCGGCAATAGGCCGGTCACGTCCATAAGTCGTGGCCGCCCACGTCAATTTTGCAAATTCCGTTTCCCGCCGATTATGCTGGTGAGCCCAGTTCGCTATGTGCGATCATTCTGCAATGAGGATACCCCTACACCTCGCTGGAAGGTTCTTCGATGACGCGGAAAATGCACCCAGACAGTCACGAGCTTCATGACTGGCCGATCTATGGGCCGAATGATCCGGAAGTTGCACTGCTAGTTGATCGTCTTGGATTTGATCACGGCCTGCGTGTGCGAGAGATTGAAAAAATTCTGATCGCTGCGCTACGCTTGCGACTCACCGAAGAGGAGCAGCGTGAAACGGGCTGAACCCAACTCTTAACAAAATGTGTCTATTGTAAAAAGTGGAGCTCATAGCGGGCGGCTTGGCCATTGCCAGGCAGCACTTCAAGAGGCGGGGCAAAACCATGACCAACCGGCAAAATGTAAAGAGTGATGGAGATCGGGCCGCAGACTCTCATGAGCGCCGCCGCGATTATCTCGGCCAAGCCCAGATCGAACAGCTCCTCTCCGCTGCGAAAAAGGGACGTCACGGCATTCGGGATCACCTTTTAATCCTGATGATGTTTCGACATGGGCTCCGGGTTTCGGAAGCCATCGCCGTGCGACGGGAAGACGTCGATCTTGCGCAGTCGCGGATCTGGATCAGCCGCCTCAAGAATGGCCTGAGCGTTGAGCAGCCAATTGCGGGTGACGAGCTGCGTGCCATCCGCCGCTGGCTCGCTTGTCGCAATGACGCACTTCCGTGGTTGTTTGTCTCGGAGCGCGAGCAACCGCTTACCCGACAGGCGGTGAACTACATCGTCGGAGCGGCAGGAAAACGTGGAGACTTAGGCAGGATCAATCCTCATATGCTTCGGCACTCCTGCGGTTTCGCACTGGCAAACAAAAAACATGATTTGCGGCTCATTCAAGACTACCTCGGCCATCGCGATCCCCGGCATACCGCTCACTACACACGGACGGCTGCGACCCGGTTCGGCAATCTTTGGTAAAAATGCGCGGATCGTGTTTATGCCCTATCGGAGACCGGACATTCGCCAGCCTGCGCTCCATTGGCCGTACTGCAGTGACGAGGACGAAACCGCTCTCGCGGTATGGGCGCTTGTGGCGAGTGATGCGCGCTGATCGGGGCGCCGGGATTTGGTAGATGGGCGCGCCTGTCGGACGATTGGGACCTTCTCAATCAGATGACAGGAGGTTTCCATGTCCGATCAACATGTTCCCGCTTTGCGTCGGCGGTTTCTCGAAGATATGCGCATCAAGGGTCTGCAGCCGAAGACGCAGACCATGTACCTGCGGGCGATGCGCGACTTCACGCAATTTCTGGGCCGTTCGCCCGACACGGCGACACCTGAGGATCTGCGCGCCTTTCAACTCGATATGAAGGAGAAGGGCGTCGGCGCACCTACCTTCAACAACCGGCTGAGCGTCCTCGGCTTCTTCTTCTCGGTGACGTGCGCGCGTGCGGAGATGAAGCGCCACATGCGTTATCAGCGTCTGGCGAAGAAGATACCGGTGGTGCTGAGTGCCGAGGAGGTCACCCGCATTCTCGAAGTCGCCCCTGGGCCCGGCCTCAAGTACCGGGCCGCCTTCAGCGTCGCCTATGGCGGCGGCCTTCGAGCCAGCGAGGTCACCCATCTTCGTGTGCCCGACATCGACAGCGACCGGATGCTGATCCGCGTCGATCAGGGAAAGGGCCGCAAAGATCGTCACGTGATGCTGTCGCCCAGCCTGCTGCAGCTCTTGCGCGACTATTATCGCGAAGCCCGTCCCGCAGGCTGGCTCTTTCCCGCTCGCAACCGGATCGACCCGATCTCGACCCGGCAGTTCAACCGCGCGTTTGGGGCGGCTTGCGACTTCGCCGAGATCAAAAAGAAGGTGTCACCCCACACCCTGCGGCACAGCTTTGCCACTCACCTGCTGGAGGGCGGGACCGACATCCGCGTCATCCAGGTTCTGTTGGGTCACGCCAAGCTGGAGACCACAACGATCTATACCAAGGTGGCGACCAAGACGATCCAGAGTGTGACCAGCCCGCTTGATCTGCTGGTGCGACCGGAGGCTGGGTCCGGCTGATCCCGGTCCCATGCGCCGTCCCAAACTGGAGGTCGCGGATATCTTCCGCGCCCATGGGCCTGCCTACCGCCAAAAACACGCAGGGCATCTGAACCTGCCGCAGTTGAAGGTAATGTCCGCGATCGAGGCATGCCGGACCGCAGCGCTCGGCGGTCACGTGGCGGCCTGCACCAAGTGCGATCATCAGCACATCGCCTATAACTCGTGTCGCAATCGGCATTGTCCGAAGTGCCAGGGGGCCGCGTCGCGGGATTGGATGCAGGCTCGTGTCGAGGATCTGCTGCCGGTTGAATACTTCCACGCGGTCTTCACCCTGCCAACCCAGATTGCTGACATAGCCTTCCAGAACAAGGCGGCGGTCTATGGTCTGCTGTTCAAGGCATCCGCCCAGACCCTTCTGACCATTGCGGCCGATCCGAAGCATCTCGGCGCCCGGATCGGCATGACCAGCGTGCTGCACACATGGGGCTCGGCGATGACCCATCATCCGCACGCCCATGTCATCGTGCCGGGTGGCGGGCTGTCGCCGGATGGTGCCCGGTGGATCGCCTGCCGCCCGGGGTTCTTCCTGCCCGTGAAGGTCCTGTCGAGACTTTTCCGGCGTCTGTTTCTCGAAGGGCTGGCCAGATTGCACAAAGCTGGGAAACTGACATTCTTCGGCGATCTGTCGGAACTGGCCGACCCCGACATGTTCGCCGCCCATCTCGCGCCGCTGCGCAAGGTCAACTGGGTCGTCTATGCCAAACCTCCCTTCGGCGGACCGGAGGCGGTGCTGGCGTATCTCAGCCGATACACCCACCGCGTCGCGATCTCGAACCACCGCCTCATCAGCGCGGATGCCGGCACCGTGACCTTCCGGTGGAAGGATTACCGGATCAAGCGCGGGGATCGGATGAAGGTCATGCGCCTGCCCATATCCGAGTTCATCCGCCGGTTCCTGATCCATGTCCTGCCTTCCGGCTTCCACCGCATCCGCCACACCGGGTTCATGGCCAATGGTATCCGCCGCGACAAGATCGAGAAGATCAGGCATCTGATCGGTACGGTGCCACGGCCGGATCAGACGACCGGTGAGGACAGGCGCTCCGATTCCGACGAGCGGGACCCGCGCCAGACATGCCCCAAATGCGGAGGGGAGATGCGCGTCATCGAAACCTTCACCCGCGGCCAAACGCCGAAATCCCGCGCGCCGCCATGGGACGCCGCCGCATGACCCATCCGTCACACCCGGCCCTGCGATCTCGAGGCGTCGGATCCGTCAGTGCGGCCATCCCACTGAAACCCCCACTGCAACGGACCCAGCACGGCGAAACAAGGCACCGAGCGATGCCATCGGCTGTGGAAATCAACGGGCCGACCGTCCCAGAGGAAAAAAGGCCCCGAAGATCGACGCATCGACTGCCCAAGCCCTGAGCCACAATCCCCATAGCACCAAAATCCGCCCGCGCTTTCCTCCTTGTCAGGTTTATCGCCGCTGAATGGCAAGCATCCAGCAGCCACAAACCTCAGACAAACAGGACATTCATCCGGATTCCTTCAATGACCGGTCAGGGAGGATCAATATACGCTTTGCCGGTTTCGCAAGCTCCGCTCGGTGAACGCTCTTTTCTTTGCCTTGTTGCCGCAGCGGCCCATGCTGCACCAGCGCCGCTTGCCAGGGCGCGAATGATCCACGAAGTAAACCGAGCAGTCCTCCCCCGCACATAGCCTGACCTTTGCGAAATCGCCGCCCGTTAAGAGATCGATTCCGTCCCGTGCAATCATGCCGAATACGGCTGACGCATCGAGGCCATCATTTTTTTCCAATGTTTTCCCCGTCACGCCCAATTGCACTACGGGGGGCGGCAGGGCCGCAAATTCATTCAGAATCTCGATATCCTGAACGACGGGGGATTGGCTGGAATGAAGACGATCCACTAATCCGACAAGAGCCGCGCGAAGCCGCCTGGCCGCGACCAGATTCTGCCCAGTCGGCTTGCGGGCTACAACCTGACCGGCAACAGCCGTTAGCCATCGTTCCAGATCAGCGGGGTTTCTCATCCTTTCGAGTGGCGTGCCATGCCGATCCCCAAGCGTGGCTATCCAGTCGAGGGAAAGACGGCCGGTTTCGGTGTGAAAGTCGATGTTTCGGGATGGCATGTTTCCGCCCTTTTCAACTTGGAACTTGTATAACCGGTTCCGTGTTGATATTCAAGGAACTGGTATAAGGGGTTCTGCGTAGTGCCGAGAAGGATGGCGTAGCGCAGTTCCGGTTATCGGAAGCTCTGCCGTCACGGTAACGATGCAAGCGGAGGCTCGATCTGAAATGCAAACCATCCAAGCTGGCGATCTCACGATCGCATATCATGAATTTGGCCCGTCAGACGGCGTTCCGGCTGTTCTGCTTCACGGGTTTCCCTACGATATCCGCGCATATGATGACATCTCTGCCGAACTCGCCGAACAAGGGGTCCGGTGCCTGGTCCCCTACCTTCGTGGCTTTGGTCTGACCCGCTTTCTGTCGTCCGACACGATGCGTTCCGGCCAGCAAGCGGCACTTGGAGCCGATTTGCTGGCATTTATGGATGCGCTCGGGATCGAAGAGGCATGTCTTGGCGGTTACGACTGGGGCGGTCGCGCCGCCTGTATCGCTGCAGCCCTCTGGCCGGAGCGCGTCAGCGGCCTCGTAAGCTGCGGGCAAGGTTACAATATCCAGGATATTGCCCATGCCTGGAAACCCGCCCCACCAGAGGAGGAAACGCGCTACTGGTATCAATATTACTTTCACACAGAGCGAGGCCGGGCCGGTCTGACCCAAAACCGGCGCGAGTTGTGCCGCCATATCTGGTCGCTCTGGTCGCCAAGCTGGCAGTTCGATGATGCGACCTATGCCGCGACGGCACCCTCATTCGACAACCCGGATTTCGTGGAGGTCGTGCTGCATTCCTACCGGCACCGCTTTGGCTGCATCGTCGGCGATCCGGCTTATGACGAGATCGAGGCCCGGCTGGCCGAACAGCCAAATATTACCGTGCCAAGCATCATCCTTCAGGGGCGTGATGATGGCGTTGACCCGCCCGCGAAAACGGACTCCTGCCGTTCTCATTTTAACGGATTTTATGAACGCCGGATCATCGATGACGCGGGCCACAATCTGCCCCAAGAAACTCCCCCGGCATTCGTTCAGGCAATTATGGATTTGATGGAACTTGGAAAGTAGTGCTTTGTCGCGCTCATAAATCGTTCGGAACCGCGACAATGATGACTTGGTGTTACATCGGTCATATTCGAATGGCTCTGTTGCGCAAATCGGGTTGGGGATTCATCTTGGGAATCCAGCGTGATAGTTGGAGGTCATGAGCAGACCGACACCCCCGACCTACAAGACCAAGAACTGGCGGGCCTATAACGAAGCGCTCAAGCGCCGGGGCTCGCTGACGATCTGGTTCGATCCCGAGATGACATGGGAGGCCAAGCCTACCGGCAAACGTGGCCGACAGCCCACCTACAGCGATGCTGCGATCCAGACCTGCCTGACGATGAAAGTGCTGTTCGGCCTGGCGCTCAGGCAGACGACCGGCTTGGTGGAGAGTCTTCTGCGCCTGAGCGGGCTGGACTGGCCGGCGCCGGATTTCAGCACCCTCAGCCGCCGGCAAAAGACGCTGAACGTGAATATCCCGTATCGGGGATCGGAGGGGCTGCTGCACCTGCTGGTCGATAGCACCGGTATAAAGGTGGAAGGCGAAGGTGAGTGGAATGCGCGCAAGCACGGTGGCTCCAAACGCCGCGTGTGGCGCAAGGTTCATCTCGGTATCGACGAAAAGACACTGGAAATCCGGGCAGTCGAGTTCACCAGCAGCAACATCGGAGATGCTCCCATGCTGCCGGAACTTCTGGACCAGATCCCGCCCGAGCAGGAGATCGGCAGCGTCACTGCAGACGGCGCCTACGATACGCGCAAGTGCCACGATGCCATCGCTAACCAGGGCGCCAATGCCGTCGTCCCGCCCCGCAAGAACGCCAAGCCCTGGAAACCCGACACTGCAGGCGCGATTGCGCGCAACGAAGCGCTGCGGGCGTCGAAATACCTCGGCCGGGCGCTTTGGCGGAAATGGAGTGGATACCACCGCCGAAGTCGTGCCGAAACCAAGATGCACTGCATGAAACTGCTCGGTCAAAGGCTGATGGCACGGGACCCTGACCGTCAGGTTGCCGAGCTTCAGCTCCGCGTTGCCGTAATGAACGGCTTCACCGCGCTTGGCATACCCGTCACAGAGGCCGTGGGATAAGTGTGTCCGGGGAAAGGGGAACCTTGGCCGTCAACTGATTTGCGCAACAGGGTCTATTCGAATGCGGCGCGGCATCCGGGAGTGGGCTCGTTCCTACCGCTCACCATAATCTTTCACGAACGACCACTTCTCCCGGACGTGGCAGCGCCGATCTCATCGCAACCTGCCGTTCATGGTAGCACCATTGAGAGGCAGCAGACGGGACAAAACCGACCTTGAGTTTTCTGAGCGAATGCCACAGCGTTCAAGTATGATCTATGTTCTTGCATACCCAAAATTCGAAGCTGACATACTGCGCTCAATTCTGACGTTTCGCAGTGCACATGAACCTGACAGGGCTGGGCTCGTTGCGCCACACATCACGCTTGTCTTTGGCGTTCAAAATTCAACTCCATCTGAAATAGCTAAACATTGCGAGCTGGTGGCCACTCGAACAACAACGATTTCCGTCGAGTTCCCAAGCTGGGAAATAGTTTATGATCCGTTTGAAAAGACGCACAAAATATTCCTTGTAACTTCGACGGGAACTGACCGTGTTACAGCTTTGCATCAGCAACTTTATGACGGGCCGCACCGCTCGGAATTGCATCCAGACATGCCTTATAAATCACATATGACAGTGGCGACGAATGTGGATCGGTCAGTATTAGAAGCAGTTGACGTTGCATCAATTGGCACGTTCCCGATGAAAGCAACGATCCGCAGCTTGGAGGTCGTATCTCTTACCGACAGCAGGCTGTCGGTGATTGGATCGATCCCGTTGGTCGCGTAGGTTTGGGCACGATGCCGCCTATCGCCATGCCCCATCTCCTTGCCCGTCTAGGAAGAGGATATCAGCAAGCATGCTCAGCGGTCGATCTGTATCAACTGGAAAAGCCCTGACCGAGCTTCAAAAGGTGTTCTTCCAAGTGTATTCTTCCCGCAGCTTTCAGTTTTTCCGCGCCTTCGCCCAAATTGTCAAAAGCCGCCTGAACCTTGGAAGGAGGCTGGGAGCCGAAGCGCCGTGGACAGCTTTTATTAACCGTGCGGATGTTTTCAGACGTGTGATCATCCAGGGTACAGCCTGTGCCATTGACCAGACGGCAACCGCCATGGAAATAAGCGTCAGGCTTGTCAGGAAGATGGTAGCTTGGGCATTATGGTCTAGAACTGGAAGCAAAGCCTTACCTACCGCAAGGCCGATTGTTCCCCCAACCAAGTTGCTACATGGTGATTTTAGATGTGCAGCGGTATCCGTTAGGTTCCGCTCTAACACATCGATAACTTTTGAAGACATTGCGTGTCCTTTCACCTGATGGGGCCCATCATCTCAGCATCTCGACCCAAAACGCGACATCATCCTGCAGGTCTACGCGTTTGTGCTGTCGGCCTTGATACCACTTTGCAACAACAGCTCGTCTTTGCGCATCCGTAAGTGAAATCTTGCGCTCTGATAGATACGCGATAAGCGACGTGTTGAAGTTCTCGATTGACGTGGCGTCATCACGCGCTGGGTTGTTTTCGACGCCTGTTATCAGCCAGTTTAAATCGACCCCAAAGTTAGACGACAGGATCGCGAGGATGTCTGTCGTACAGCTGCGCTGACCTTTCTCATAATGATGGTAAGATCGCAGAGAGACCCCGAGCTGGGCCGCAAATTTCACCTGTGTTTGACCAACCTCATGACGGATGATGGTCAAGCGTGCACCAAACGCAGCCGGAGAGCTGTCCCAAATCAATTCGGTGGTGGCGCTCATATACAAATGTAGCCTTAATGCATTATGTGTGCACAATAGTGCAGGTGAGTCGCAGATTCATGCGTTTGGTGAGCATGGTGAAGAATGCGACTGCTTTCAAGCGCATGACAAGCTATAGGATCGAAACGGCGATGGATAACACCACTGAAGAATATTTCACTCCCAAAGAGCTGGCGGAGCGCACGGCGGTAAGCATTGCGCTAATTCGTCAGTACATGAGAGACGGCGAACTCGAATATATTCAATATTCACCGAAGAATCGAAAAATCAGGTATTCGTCGTGGCTCGACCTTGTGAAGCGAAACACGCATCCCCGAAAGTGACGTCTGGTGAGCTATCAGCCTTATCTGACACTCCTCTTTGTCATCTTAAGGTATTTTCGCTTTCGACACCTATATGCTTCCAAACTGCCCTAAGAGAGCATCTTAGTGTTTGATAACTCTATCATTTTCTTGATTAGGTGATTCGGGCCTGTTAATTATTCACCACAAAGTCTTGCCGCGAACGCAAGATTTGGAGGTGAACGATGACCGTTGACATAGAGCGCCACGATGCAATTAAGCGCCGACTGCGTGCGAAGGGTGTCAAATTCACCGATATCGCGACCGAGGTCGGCTGCGCCGCGAGCCTAGTCACGATGGTGAGCCAAGGGCGGCGTTCTCACAGTGAAGTTGAGGACGTGATTTCCCGTCATCTCAACGAGGCAAAATCCGCGCTGTGGCCTTCAAAGCAATTTGAGGAGGCGCGACAATGACAAAGATCTGACCTTGGAAAGGGAAACGACCCCGAGAGGTGGAACTCCCGAGGCCGCTAGAATCGATTGCGTCGATGCGTCCTGTTTCCCTTGAATTCATCAAAAAGTCAAGCCTGAGCGCCGCTGCGTCGACGCTTGGATCCCTTTTGCTCATTCAAAGGAGGAGGGCCCTGACAGTGCGCGTGCGCATGTCAGGGTCTATGAAACATGACAGAGGCAATTTCATATCAAAATACACTGCCTAGCAGGGCGACACGCAACATACCGATGCGATCCAGGGGCAGTGGCCGAGGCCACTGCCTTGCTGATTTACCTGTTCTTGCTCGTACAATCACGGTCGAGGTTGAGAGTGGGCTGGAGTTCGGCACAGGGTTAGTCATTCTTGCGCAACCGGATCTGGTCGATTTGCATGAGCAGGCCTTCACGATCCAATTCATCGATCCGTCGGGGCGCAAGCGCAATCATACGATTGATTTTCTCGCAACCTTCGCTGACGGTCGAAAAGTCGCTGTCGTCGTCAAGAATACAGCCGAGGCGCGTAAGCAGAGGTTTCAGGATAATTTTGCAAGGATCACGGCGGCGATCCCGCGCCATTTGGCCGACGAGGTCATTTTGGTCACGGACCGATCGTTTTCATCTACACAGCTGCGTAACGCATCGAAGCTCCATCATTTCCGAATGTTTCCAGATCCTGAGGCGGACGAAGTGCTGACCGCTGCCCTTCGCGGGCTCTCGAAGCCGACAACGATCTTGGAGATCGGTCTGATTACCGGATTGGCTGGACGCGCCTACCGCGCCGCCTTCAGGCTCATTTTTGCTGGGATCGCGCATACAACCGAGACTGGCGTCATAAGCCCGCGGTCGAATCTTTTCGCCGGAGGTGTAGTATGACCCCGCAATTCAGACTGAACGAAAACGATTGCATTGAAATCGGCAACGTTGAACACAGCATCGTCAGTCAAGGACCCCAAGGTTTTGTGTTACGCAGCATGGATGAGAAAGGTGGTGATGTCGCAATCGCCCATGAGGAGTATGTCAAATTTCTCGAAAGACCGGATGTAAGATTGCTGCCGGGGCATTTTTGGGCCGGTCGGGTTGCCGCCCGTCAGAAAGCCGATGCCAATTTCATCAATGCTCTCGGCGAAAAAGCCCAAGCGAAGCTTTTCTGGAAGTGGAGCTATACAAAGTTGGCGTACGAGGCTTGGATCGAGGGCCGGTTTTCAAAGACTGAAGTTTCATTAGCTGCGTATATGCCAGAGCTTGCACAACAGGTTCAGCGGATTGAACTGACCTCTCATTCTAAGAGAACAGCGAGATGGGATAGCGAGCCGTCTCACGTCCCGAAGCCTCCTCCATGCGCAAAAACGCTTTTGAAGTGGTTGCGCGATTATGTGAATGCGCAGCAATCGCCCATCGGCCTGTTACGCAAACGACGAGACCTTTCTACCTACCCTATCATTTTTTCGGACGCGGTAGAGCGATTTATGCGTGAAATCCTTCTCGACTACCTCGACCCCCGACAGCCAACACCTGCGTGTATTGTCCGAGAGACACTCCGGACTTTTCGAAAACGGAACCGCGAACGTCAGGTACAAGGAAAGCCCCCACTCCAAATACCATCTGAAAGCACGATCAGACGCCGCATTCGGGACTTGGACCAGTTTCAAGTGATTGCGCACCGCCGGGGACCAGACGAAGCAAAGCGTTCGATGGCGATCTATGAGAACGGAATATTTGCTGACTACCCGATGGAACGGGTGGAAATGGATGAGTGGGAGGTTGATGTCCTTTCACTATTCAAGAGAATTGGAATTGCTGATAAGCTTGACCCGACAGACGCGGCCAAGCTCAATATGGGCCGTCGCTGGATTAGCGTGGCGATTGATTGTGCGACGCGCTGTATCGTCGGATTCAAGATTTCCGAGACACCAACTACTTCGGAATCGTTGGATACTGTGACGACAATCCTGCGCGATAAATCGGACGTAGCGCGAGCCTTGGGCTGTGAATGTCTGTGGGACCATTTTGGTCGCCCCGATACTATCTACACTGATATGGGATCATCATATGCAAACCGCGCTTTCAGGGGTGCTCTTGCAGACCTCAAAATTCAGTATCTTGCGCCACCGGCAGCTGTACCCAAGCTGCGAGGGCGTATCGAACGCCTTTTTGGCCTGTTTGCCGTACAGTTGATGGAGCTGTTGCCTGGGCGGGTATTTTCCAACCCAAAACAACGCGGCGGTTATCCGTCTCAGCAGCAAGCGGTCCTGAATGATGACGAACTTTTGGCCATTTTTGTGACGTTCATCGTTGATATCTATCACAACAGCGAACATGGCGGTTTGCTCAAGGAAACGCCAGCGAATGCTTGGAAACGCCTTGCCAACCAGTGTGGCGTGACATCTCCGCCAGATGCAAACACGCAGCGGGCAGTGTTGGGGATTCCTCTTGAAAGGAAAGCCTCGCGACATGGCGTGCTGGTCAATGGCATTCATTACGTAAGCAAAAATTTGGCCGAACTTTATCTTCGGCACGGCAAAAAAACAGTCAACCTTCGTCTGGACCCAAATGATCTAGGCTTCGTTTCCATTCAAATAGGGACGGGTTGGGAGCCAGCAGAAGCCACAATTGAGACAGCTCGTGGAATGAACCTTGATGAGTGGACGGCCATAGCGAAAAGCATCCGTGAGAAGCATCGCAACGAAGCGGCCATTTTTGAAGACACTATCGCACGAGCTCTGATACGAATAAGAGGTATCTGCGACGCATCCCTGCGTCGGTCAGGCAAAACTCTGCATCGACACAGCACTGCGACTGTGGACCGGGCCAGAGACGATCTTTTCATGGGCCTGAAGATTACAAAACGGCTGCCCGACAGCGACAACTTGCCTGTCGCTGGCACAGGGCCTTTCGGCAACGTGCTTGGTCAACCAGCGTGTGATCAGGCTATCGGGGCATATGCCATCTCAAAAACCCGCGACGACGAAGATGGCCTTCCGGGAGAAGATATCACCGACACCGTATCGCGGGAACGCCGCTGGAGGCGTCGTGATGACTGATCGGCGCGAGGCGATTGAAAGGCTGGTCGCAAAACTTGAAGCCCAGTTTTTCGAACGGGAATTTTATCCTGTGCTGGAAGAAGAGTTCTCGGCGATGCTCGCAAAGCGGCGCATGTCACTTGAATCAGGACAACGGCCGGAAGGACGGGTTCTCGCAATCATTGGCGGATCGGGGAGCGGCAAAACGACAGCATCTGACCGCCTTGTTGCGCCATACCTTCAGGCTGCTCAGCACTCGATTGAGGATGCCAGCATGTCGGTTATCCAGTTCAATTCGCCAAACAAGGCGACGGGGAAGGATGTGGCAATCGAAGCCATCGCGGCTTTGGGATATCCCGCTTCACCAACGCGTTCGGAAGGCAGCCTCAGAACCTTACTGCGGAGTCACCTGACGCAGCGGGGCACGCTCGTTGTGCACATTGACGAAGCTCAAGATCTTGTCCGGTTTCAGACACAAAATGAGAGAGAACGTGTTGTTAAACTGCTGAAGTCCCTCATGGTGGATAAAATTGGCTGTGTCTTGATATCGTGTTGGTCGGCCTTCGTTTTGCCAGAAATGGCCAATATTCCACTCTGGTCGCAATAAACCGGAGGCCTCCGTGTCATTGAAGCAAGCCACGAATATCAGCCAGCACGCGTTCCGTCAGTTCCTCGATCGGATCATCCAGCTTACCCCGCGACAGATTGAGGATCTGCTTTCGCGGGCGCACGATGTCCGCCAGAGGCGGGCTGCATTGGCAGAAATAGAAACACGAACAGAACAAGAACGCAAGTGCCCACATTGCAACGAAGAGAGGCGCCAGAAATGGGGACAAACGCGAACCGGTGTGCAGCGTTATCGCTGCGACTGCTGTCTGCGAACTTACTCTGGTCTCACCGGAACCGAGATTTGCGGACTGCACCGGCACGATCTTTTCTTGGAGGTTATCCGGAATATGCTGTCGGACACGCCTCTCTCGTGTCGCAAACTCGCCGCGCGTCTCGGACTTACAAAAGATACGATATGGCGGTGGCGGATGATTATTCTGGAATCACTTGCAGAGGCTTGCGACAAGGATTTTAGCGGCGTTGTGGAGGTCGATGAGACCTATCAGCGAGAAAGCCGGAAAGGCTCTCGTGAGTGGGCAAATCACGCGGCTAACTCCAACCAGTATCCCGCTCCACCTCGGCCGCAGTGGTATGTTTATCGCAGCGGACGGATCAAGATGGCGCGCGGCCTCTCGCAGTGGCAGATCCCCTTGCTGACTGTGATGGATCGGGGCGGCAGGCGTCTCTTCGCACCGATCGCAAACCGCCGAAACCGGACAATCGAAATCGCCCTGGCACCGATCATTCCAGATGATGCGGTGCTATGTAGCGATGGCTTGAGACCATATCGCTCTTTCTGCAAAAAGCACAGCCTCACACACTACGAGGTCTCGAACAAACTTGGGAAACGGGTTGTCGCCGGCGCGTTCCACATCCAGAACGTCAATGCGTTGCACGCGCGATACGATGCTTTCATTCGACCGTTCTGCGGACCAGCGACGAAATATCTCTACCGCTATCTGCGCTGGTTCCTCCTTCGCGCCAAAATCAAGCCCGAAGCCGCCTTTCAGAGCATCCTCGCAGCAACCTGATCAGGAGATCTGAACATTCCCAACACGATATAGCGACACATCCATAAAATTTGGCCAGTCGACCTCATCCTGTCCGGCATGCCGGGATTACTGGAAACAATAAACAACGATACGCAACTCCGCCGACGAACAACCATTATCGAGGTCCCACGGTTGCAACCTGTCATTGATGATCACGATGTTCTCGGCATCGTTGGTGAGTATGCGGCGGACGCAGCCATTGGCGTCGCACAGGATGTTGATAGCTCAGAGTTCGCTGGGCGGCTGGTCCATGCCGCAAATCGTGAGTTCGGCGTAATGGTTGCATACATCATCAGCGCGATCAGGCGGGCATTACTGGACGACGTAGCCGCGGTGTCACTGAGCCACTTTGCGAATGCATATGAACGAAAAACAAACTGCCCGAGGTTTGCCAACCCGTTTCTAGAGAAGGATTTTGAAAGAATTGACGTCAAAGCTTGGTTGGTTTCAGAGGAGGCCCAGATATGACCGTGCTGCCTCTCAAGCTAAAAGCGTCGCCTTTCGAAATGCCCGCGTCTTTTGCGTCGAGATTAGCGCAGCTGAACGGATGCAGATCGCTCGGCGAATTCGCGGTTGATCTCAGCCTCGATGTGCGAGGCTTAACCTGTGGCGACGACGTGGCATTGAACCATCTGCGCGAAATAGCTTCGCTGCCGGACGACGTCTTCGCCAACACACGGGCTACTGAGCATAGCGATAAAGCTATTCGTATCGGCCACGAAGTGTACAGATCGAGCATTTTCTCACGAGGTGAAATCAGGTTTTGTCCCCGATGTGTCGCCGCCGACGTGCAGGCGGGGGGATCTGTTTGGCATGCGGTTCATCGGCTGCATTGGCAAATCCGCCAAGTCACTAACTGTATCGAACATCACCAACCGCTGGAAACTGAGTTTGTCGGCAAATCCATGTTTGGCAATCTCGATCCCAGCCGCGTTTTCGCGAACCATCTTGCACAATGCGCACGCGCCGATGCAACAGACAACAAGCGGGTACGAGAGTTGGACGCCTATCTTTCTCTTCGGGCGTATGGCCATCAGAAGCCATGCTGGGCAGATCGGCTAGAGATTTTCGCGCTGTTGAAGGCTACAACTGCGCTTGGGCTTTTGATAGCGCGCGGGTCTAGCGCCAAAACAGAGCACTTGGATCCTCAGGACGCGGCAGAACTCGCTGAAATGGGCTTTCAAATCATCAAGGGCGGTCCAGCGTCGCTGCGTGAGTGTTGGGAAAATATCCGGCTGAGTGCAAAGTATCACGATGGACTGGGCCGATATCAACCGCATCCCCGGTTCGGCGCATTTCAGAGGCTTCTGGCATCGGACCTGAAATATAGATCTGATTTCGCGCCCATCAGGCGCGTTTTTCGTGACTACCTGATAGATACGTTTCCATTCGCAGATGGTGCCGATGTGCTGGGTGAAAAGCTGACGCGGCGACGGCTGCACTCACTATTGTCAGCACAGCGAACCATTGGTCGACGGACCAGCACGTTTCATGACAAGCTCTTAACAGAAGGGTTTGCAACGCGCGATGACTCTGAGCGTTTGGTCCTCATCAAGCCATTGACGGTGAGCGACGTTGACCGATTTTCGGGCGAAATTAACGCGCTTCTTTATGAGCGCGAGGCAGCCGTTTTTGTCGGTATCACAGTTGAGAGCTTCCGGCTTTTGGCCGACGCCGGCCTTGTACCGGCGTCTCTCGTTGGCCAAAAATCGCGACCGAGGGCGTTTCAAAAATGTGAACTTGACGTTTTTCGCGACAAGTTGCTTTCCGGCCTCCCACACATTCAGACCGTTAACAGAGATCAAACCATGATCGCGAAGGCTCCTCTTCGTCTTAACTGCGATCTCAAGGCTCTCGTGGCTGCCATCTTGGCCGGAAGGCTCAAACCGGCCGGTTTGTGGAGAGGCAAAGAAAGGCTCGATCACATCGTCGTCGATCTGGCGGGGGCCAAAGCTGCGCTTCCCAATCTGACACGCCCGGTCGGGATTCAACGGATACCAACGTTTCGGATGCTGCGCTTCAACAACACCACATTGAATCATCTGGTTGAGCATGGCTTCCTGACAGGTTTTCGCGCTCAGCACCCCGTCAGTCGGCTGATGACAGAGTTCATTTCTACGGAATCGATACAACGCTTCAACCAAAGTTATGTCTCACTTGGCATTCTTGCACATCAAGATGGGGCAGTCGGAGGGCCGCAGTTTGCCAAATTGCGCAACGCGGGCATGCATCCCATCATAGATCAGCCTGGATTAAGTAAGATTTATCAGCGGTCAGATCTTAGCGCTATATACGCCGCGGTTGGTCTGGATTTGGGGGTTTGACCAATAAGCGAGAGCGACCATCGCGGGATGGACCAAACTGCCCGACACGGATGGAGGCATAAAGAACGGCGGTTTGAGCGACTTGCCGCCTGAATGATACCGGCTGCAGCTCAACGTGGTCGTAAGAAGTTGATAGGAGGCGAAGTTATCATGAAAAGAAAGATTTCAGATGAGGCATTGGCGCAAGACCCCGCTGCGCAGCTTGAATTTATCGCCGGTGCATATGAGATAAATAATGCCGATGCAATCGATGCGGCGCTGACACATGTGACAACAGTTCGACGGATGAAATCTAAGGGTTTGCTCGATATGTTTGCGTCTTATTCCGATGAACCTGATGAAGATGCAGCGCCATCATGATCTAGCTGGGTCGAAGTAACTGGGGCCGCGCCAAACGTCACGCGTAATGTACGCAAATTTGGGTGTCGCGTCGTACCAGCAGTCGTTTGTTGCCTATGATTTCTGCCTTTGCTAATTCTGGAACTCAGACAGTCTTGGGTCGGTCGATTTCAACACAGGCATTCCTGAAACTTTGTCCCACCATCTGGTTAAAGCTGGATGCCGCAGAAGTGCTTCCCACCCCTCATCGGCGCAAGATAGCAGTCTGCCAGCGTAAACTGTTCGCTGTTCAAGACAAGACCCTCATTGGCAATACTGTCCAACACGATCAGCACATGCTCAGCCGCTACGAGGCCAACCGCAATCTGTTCTTCATCCGACGTTCCACCCTCCAAGGGCCGAAATACCCTATGAGAAAAGACCTGCCTAACCATGGGCCAATAACCGTAATTAGTCCGTCCTGAACATCGCCATCAGGTTGCCAGTTTGCCGCCGTGACCTCTTCGATCACGTGCCATTTCCGCGTCAACGATCATGCGAGCTTGGCAGATCAGCCAAATCAGGTGGCGCAAAAGATCCCTCAGGTGCCTGAGGATCATGCGAATGTTGTGACCACAGCCGCAAAGGACGGCGAAGAGGGCATCTCCGGCGGTTCCCTTCAAGGGGCTTCGCGTCAGTCGCCCGTCGTTCTTCATGTGGCCGATCATCGGTTCGATGGCGCTTCGCCGTCGCAGGAGCCTGGCGATGGTTCGGGTTAAAGGCCGCCGAGGATGCGTCGCGTTGGGCTGAGTATGATTGGCACCGTGACCCATCAAAGGACCCCTTTGTCGATATGTGGCGCAAGCGGGATGGCTGATGGGCTGTTCACTTTGATCGTTCTGACAGTGGCTAATTGGCACTCTCACAGGCTCGGAAAATTTAACTTCTGGCCAGCCAGCCTCAACAAATGCAACATTGCATGACTACGGTCGCTCATGCACCTTCGGAGCAGAAACATGAAATTTTCCAGAACCGGCATTATTCTCAATTCGGAAAAGTACATGGAGTGTGTCGATTTCTACGGTAAGATTTTGGGGCTGAACATCCTTTTCGAAAGAGATCGGCAGGACGAGAAATTGACGTGTTTTGACCTGGGGGGTGTTTACCTAATGGTCGAGACGGGGGGGCGAGCCTCGCCGAATGTCAAACCGATCGAAAGATGCCCGACTAAATTTCGCTTCAACGTTTCAGATGTTGATGCGGCTTCAGATGACCTGCGTCGTAAAGGCGTGACGGTTGAGGTTCGCCGTCATGAATGGGGAACGACCGCCGAATTTGCAGATCCGGATGGAAACCGTTGTGCTCTAAGATCAGATGCTGGATTTGATGACTGACGTACAGGGCGGAGGGGATCGACGTCGCGAGACCTCGTTCCGCTTTTAAGTAGCAGGCCGCACCTCGCATCAGACTAAAAGGCATCGTTACATATGACAAAGAAGATAGTGATTACAGGAGCCACAAGCGGCTTGGGGGAGGCTCTGGTCCATGCTTTGGTCGAGGCAGGATATCACCCGATCCCTACCGGACGTGACGCGGAAAAAGTGGCGCGGTTGGCTGACGACCTTGGTCTGCCCGGCTATACGCTCGATGTCTCTGACGCCGCCTCTATCGAAACCGTATGCGCGCAGATTGTTAAGGATGAGGGTCCAATCGACGGGCTGATCAATAACGCAGGTATCTGGCTGGAGGGGGATTTCGACTCTTATGAATCTGCCGACATCCAGTCGGTAATAGGTACTAATACAACCGGTACGATTCTGATGACCCATGCCCTATTGCCCGGAATGCTGGCGCGTCGGCAGGGCGCCGTAATCAACGTAGTTTCAACCGGTGCGTTGTATTGCAGGAAAACGATAAGCGTTTATTCAGCGAGCAAATGGGCGATTCGAGGTTTTACTGGTTGTCTGGAGGTCGAATGCGCCCCCAAGGGTGTGCGGGTGATGGGCTTCTACCCAGGCAAGATATCGACAAACATGTACGAAACTGCAGGTGTGGAGCGCGATCTTGATATGGCGATGACGCCTGAGCAGGGGGCGTCAATGGTTGTGGCAATGCTCCGTGATGAAGGCATGATCTGGTCGCATGTCAGCGGTCGATCAATAAAGGATTACCTATAGCTCCGGTCCCATCGGGCGGCGTTAAGGGCCCCCTCACACGACCAGCTATGCTGAATCCGGCAGAACGATCGTGGCTTCCATGAAGGTCACGGCATTCCCTTCCAGAAGAACGCGATCGTCGGTCAGCTCGCAGCCAAGCCACCCACCACGTGCCGACGCCTGATGGGCCATGAGCTTCTTGCGGCCCAATCGCTCCGCCCAATAGGGCACAAGAGTAGCATGGATTGACCCCGTTACTGGATCTTCGGGAATACCTGCGCCGGGGGCGAAGTAGCGGGACACGAAGTGCGCGGTCGCGCCCTCCGCTTCCTGTCCCGTCACGACAAGACCGACAGAACCCATGCGGGCAATCGCCGTCAGGTCAGGAATGAAACTGCGCACGGCATCGGCGCTGCCAAGATCGGCAAAGATATTCTCGAAGTTGCGAAAGATGCGGACAGGCGGCGCAGCGAAAACGCCTTCAATTTCTTGCGGTAGGGTTTCGATAATCTCGGGTGACAGGCGGGGAAGATCAAGCTGATAACCGCCCTGTGACCTCAATACACGGAGTTCCCCGACCCGCGTGTGAAAGACCAGTGGTGTGGTCGCGTTACCGTTAGTGAGCAAAATATGTGCTGTTGCAAGTGTGGCATGGCCGCAAAAATCGACCTCGTGTTCCGGGGCAAACCATCGCAAATCCCACGCGCCATCGGGACGGGCTTTGACAAAAGCCGTCTCGGCCAAATTGTTCTCCTGCGTAATCGCCAACATCAGGCGGTCTGGTAACCAGTTATCCAGTATTAGAACAGCCGCAGGGTTGCCCGCGAAAAGCCGGTCTGTGAAGGCATCGACCTGATACATCCGCATTGGAAACTCTCGTTGCTGTAACTGCCTGAGCTTAACGCTGACTGTCGCTGGAATACCAGCGCATCAAGCGTGGAAAGGACTCACTGCTGAAATCTGCTGTTCCACGGAGCGGGGTGCTTACATATTTCCGATCGCTCTGCTACCAAGTCAAATGGGTCAACCACCAAGGCCGTAGCCAGACGCTCCAGAACGTCCAATGTGACGCTGACCTGCCCTTGCTCAACCTTCGATAGGTAGCTTCGACTAACTGCTACTTCGTCGGCAAGCGCTTCTTGTGTGACGCCCCGCAACTTGCGGAGCATGGTGACGTTTTCGGCTATGCGAATTCGAATGTTCATATGGATAGCCTGACGAAAGTTTCATGAAACGCCACGCGATATATACGCCATTCGAGAATGGGCTCTACTACCAGCCGTGTGCGGACAAAGTGATCGTTCATTATCAACGTCGATATGCTAACAAAGCACAGGGATGATCTTAGGCTTGGAGTGATGGAAGTGAGGGCTTTGCTGTGAAAAACGATATCTTAAAAGGCTATCAAAACGCAGCAGGCGGCGATTTCATTGAGCGGATTGAGGGGATTTCTTCCGCTGAGTTACTTTCGCCTGTGATAGGGCACTTCCCACAACAATCATCCCATGTGGCGGATATCGGAGCGGGAACCGGACGGGACGCGGCATGGCTTGCTTCTCTTTCCCATACCGTGGTCGCTGTCGAACCAGTTGATGCGTTGAGGGATGCAGGTATAGCGAAGCACAAGTCACCGAGCATCTCATGGATTAATGATACGCTGCCCCAGCTTTCACAAACTATCGCTATTGGAAGAACTTTTGATGTCATTCTTCTTTGCGCAGTTTGGCAACACCTCAATGATGCTGACCGCCAAGTCGCATTTTCTGCGTTCCGTCGACTGATATCTGATGGCGGAAAAATCATCATGTCGATTAGGCATGGTGCAGGTGCGCCAACGCGACCGGTCTACCCCGCCAATGTTTCAGACACCGTAAAATGGGCAGAGTTGCAGGGGTTTTCAAAGCTTAGCGAAGTGTTTACTCAATCTGTTCAAGCGCAAAATTATCGAGCAGGCATCAGTTGGACTTGGCTCGTTCTACAAGCATAAGACAGTGGACAGCAGGGGCTCGGAGATAACATTAGCCGCGCGAGGCGTGGGCGCCTTATTGCAAGAAAAAGCGGCCTCTACCACGCTAACCGGCAGGTTGCTCTAACTCGAGGATATTACCTTCGCAATCCCGCATATAGACAATCAAAAATGGTTCTTCGATAGTTCCAAAATTTGTGATTTCACCAACAGTCGAGCCACCCGCTTTAACAATATTGGTCATGATTGATTGGATATTGTCCAATTGGAAAGACAGGTGGCTGATGCCGATTTCATCAACTCCAGGCTCTAGGCGATCATCGCTGCTTTCATACTCAAGTAGTTCTAAGAATGGCGTTTCTTGATCGGGAAACCTCAACCAAATTGAGTAAATTACGCTGCGAGGTAATCCGTTGCCTCGCGATACGGCTTCACCCGACAGGGTTCTGGGAGGCCGCATTTCTTCGCAGCCGAAGACGTTGGTGTAAAAAGCGGAAAGTCTGTCAGCGCTACGGGCCGTAATGCTGATATGAGCAAGTTTCATAATGTTATCATCCTATGCAGCGAGATCCTTACAGCCAATACGGTACATTGTAAGGTTGGAGGTTTGGGTTCGCACCAGACCTTCTCCACCCGAGGCGTGGGCGACCTTGTTGCCGGACTTTGCAGTCATTCGATCAATCTCCTAGGATAAGTCTTGGGCGGTCAGGAGACGAAGTAAATGACGAACTCGCAAGATGTTCCAGCGACACACGCTTTCGGCTCTCGGGTTGATTTTGGAAAGGCGGCCTCGGAGTATCGCGCCTTCCGGGTTGGGTTTCCGGACGAGTTTTTTCAGACCTTGGCCGACAGAGGCTTTGCCCGTCCCGGCGAATATGCCCTCGATCTTGGGACGGGGACCGGTACGATTGCCCGGGGGATGGCGCGGATGGGCTTGCAGGTTACCGGTATCGATCCATCCCATGCCCTTCTCGCCGAGGCGGCGTTGCTGGATCGGGAGGCAAGTGTCGAGGTTGCCTACCGCATCGGCAAAGCCGAGCAGTTGGTTGAAGCCGACGGCTCTCTGAATCTCATTACCGCAGGTCAGTGTTGGCACTGGTTTGACCGCGCCAGAGTCGCACATGAAGCCTTTAGAACTTTGAAAAGCGGCGGCCGTATTGTGATTGCTCACTTCGACTGGCTTCCCTACGCAGGAAATGTCGTTGAGATGACGGAGAAACTGATTCTGGCGCATAATCCGGACTGGACCATGGCGGGCGGCTTCGGCATCTATCCGCAATGGATGCGTGATCTTGCAGAAGCGCAATTTACAAACCTTGAGAGTTTTTCGTTTGATACCAGCGTCACGTACAGCCACGAAGCGTGGCGCGGGCGCATTCGTGCAAGTGCCGGGGTCAAAGCAAGCCTGCCCGAGGCCGAAACCAAGCTATTCGATGCCGATCTTTCGAAATTGCTGCGCGAGCGCTTCCCGACTGACCCACTGTCTGTGCCGCACCGGATATGGGTGGCGACGGGAAGTCGACCTTGAACGTGAACCGCTCTCAACGTGGCTGGTCATTTTGGATTCAAGATGAAAGTCTGCGGTGGGTAGAATCTAACCGCTCTGAGCGCACCATGACAATCATATGTTCGAGTTGCATAGCGGGGCGCTCGAAGAGCGTCTCCGCGGTTATGTGGAATAACTGGACAGGTCGAGTTCGAAGTCAATCTGGCGCATTTTCTTACCAAAAGCTGTCGAGGGCTCGTGGATCGTGCGTTGGAACCCAAGCAAAGTATAAAGGCTGCACGCCTCAAGATGGCGGTCGAAGGTTGAGACACAAATTCTTCTGAAACCATTTTCTACCGCCCTCTCGATAATCCGGCTCAGCATTCGTTTACCGACACCGAGTCCGCGATATGCGGTGTCCAGATAAAACAGGCGGACTCTGCCAGCTGTCTTGGACTCAGCGGCGAAGAATATGCACCCAACTGGGCCTTGTTCCACTTCTGCGATTATGAAATCGTTATGTTTATTGCTGATTTGCAGTTCCAAAAGGTCGAGCGCGTCGGAAGCCGCCTTCGCAAAACTGGCATCAAACCCTTCGACATCGGTGTAGTGCTGAACGTTGACGGCAGCGACCCAATCCCTGTCTGCGACACGGTAGTCGCGAAGAATTATACCTGCGGCTTCAGGGGACACGGTTCTCACTTACTTGATCCCGAAAAGGAGACACTGGCTGTGATGCAGAAAATGGTCAAGTTGAGGGCGAGCGTCGCCGTTTGACGCGCCATGGGCGGGATGGCGGATTTTGCTGCTGTCCGCAACGGCGACGCGTAGGGCCGATTTTGGCGCATCACGACACTTACAATTTACTGGCGACGCAATTGTTGCCGCATATTTGGACGGGTTTCGGTGTCGGGAACATGATCAATCACATACGGTTGCATTCCGATTGGGTGGCTATCGAACCCGTCTGCTAAATTGGTGCGTCACGCACAACGCACGCCCGGTTCCACGATTTCAAACCCGGTAATCTCGAATTCATACAGTTCACTGTTGTCCGGCTTCATAGCGCGCGCCATTAGTTTGCCATCTTCGGCGTGATAGACGGCATGGGCGGTGTGCAACGCACGATAACAGTGATCGCCGTTCGGATAATAATATTTGATCATTCCAGTCTCCTCAGTCGAGTTGCTCGGGCAAGCCGCGCCCGTTGTTCCACCAACGGTTCGGGTTGTCGCTATTGGGGTCGTAATTTGACCGGCTCGCCCAGTCCTCGCGCAAGAAGATCACGGGCTGTTCATAGTGATGAACTTGCAGAATTGCGCCCATCACACGTTCAAGCACCTCAAGCTCTCGCTCGATGGAGATTTTCAACTCGACCATTGGATAGGTCTCGGTCGCACCCGCCTCGTAGCCCTCCTTGTGCGTCGTCGTGGTCGAATCCTCCTGCGGCTGCGCGGTTTCCTTTCCGATCGCCGAAATGGAGGCATTGCGCTGATAGCGTCCGTAGCCGAGCGGATGCACCTTGAGGACCTCGTCCAGTATCCGGTCAGTGTCCTCGGGCAGTGTCTGGATTTCAAGTGTCCAGACGGGTTCGAAAGCTCCCGATTTCGCTTTGTAGTTTTCCAGCATGCGTTTCTCCTTTGACCGTTTCTTAACACAAGGCTGCTGACAACAGGATGTCAGCAGCCTTGTGTTATCGTGCGGTATGCCTCGTTCGACTCGCCTCTTTGAAATCATCCAAATCCTGCGCCACGCCGATGGGCCTGTGACGGCACAGGAGATCGGAGACGCGTTGGAGGTCGCGAAGCGCACGATCTATCGCGATATCGCCGCGCTTCAGGCCATGCGCCTGCCCATCGATGGCGAGGCGGGAATTGGCTACGTCATGCAGCCAGGCTATGACCTGCCGCCACTGATGTTTACGCAAGACGAGATGGAAGCAATTGTCGTGGGGCTCGCGCTTCTTGGCCGTATCGGCGATCGCGGGCTTGAGCGCGCGGCCCGACATGCTACGACCAAGATATCTGATGTTTTGCCGGACGCGGGCACCCGCACTGCTCCCCTGCGCGTGTCGAAGTGGAACAACATTCCAAATCCCAAAATCGAAGCCAGCGCTTTGCGGAAGTTCATCCGTGACAATGCTGAATTGACGATCACCTATGTCGATCTCAAAGACCGGCGAACAACCCGCGACATCAAGCCAATTGCTCTGATCTACTATATCGACGCGGTTCTTCTTGCCGCGTGGTGCGAATTGCGGCAGGCGTTTCGCCACTTCCGGATCGACCGGATCGAGGACTGCAGCCCGAGTGGGCGAAACTTCTGCGATCTATCCGAAACGCTGGTCAAAGGGTGGGAGCACGAGAACAAGCTGCCCTGACGTTCCCACGTCGATTGGCCGGTTTAAGCGCCCACATTTCAGTCAGCGCGATGTTTCCACCTAAAGCCAAAGGAAGGTTTGCGCGAAACAAGAGGAAGGTTTACGTGAACGCTCTTTTGGTAAATCTAATATTTTCAGCGGGTTGAGTTTTTTAGAAAGGAAGACTTGTGTGACAATTGACAGTTCTACGGCGAGGTTTTGCCCGACGCGCCGAACGCGACAGAAGCGAAACGGCCAAGCACCGAAGTTGCGCGCGATCTGCAATTCTACCCCACGCCGCGCCGGGTGACGGAAGAAGTGTTGCAGCGATTGCAGCTTTCAGGCGGCGAAACCATCCTTGAGCCGTCATGCGGCACGGGCGACATGATGGACGAGCTGGCCGACTGGCACAATCAGGAGGACCGTTGGAAGCGCCGAACACCCCTCTTTGTCACCGGCATCGAGTATGACGCAGGCCGCGCGGAACAGGCGCGCGCCAAAGGCCACCACGTCATGACTGCGAATTTTCTACAGGTCGCCCCGGAGGCCCGCTTTGACGTGGTGGTGATGAACCCGCCATTCTACGGAACGCACTATAAAAAGCATCTGGATCACGCCCAAAAGTTCCTGAAAAAAGGCGGGCGGCTGGTCTGCGTCCTGCCCGCGACGGCCTACTACGACCACGGCAACACGATTGGCGAGTGGCGCGATCTGCCCGTTGGCAGTTTCGCAGAGAGCGGAACAAACGTGCCGACCGGATATTGCGTCTGGTGGAAGCCGAAAGACTGACGGTTGGGGCGGCTTTCAGCCGCCCCTTTCCTTGCCCGGTTTCGGGTTGGCAATCTTCGCCGCTCGCCTTTAGGATCATGCCGTCACAATCCCCTGTAATCAAACACATCGAGAAGAAGCCAGATATGGAAATTGCCTATGATCCCGACAACCTCGCAGGAGCCGAGCGATACCTTATTCAGAGCGGGGTTGCCGATCCTGACAGTGTTCGGACGTGGATCGAACAGAAAACCATCGAACAGCTTGACCGACAGGGAGCCAAAGGGCGCGAATTTCCGGTTCTCCACCGTGGCATCGGTTTCTTTTGGGAGATTACAGGCTACACCAACGCCCCGAAATTCAGCGTCTCTATTCCCGACAAGGATGCTGGTGTTGCAGGTTCGTCGGATTTAGTGAGCGTCGCCTATTGGGTGGCGGCGGATGTGGTTCCAGCCTAGCCTTTCGGTTGGACCGAACAGGAGCGGCAGAATGTCAGAACGTCTTTTCATGTTGAAAGCCAAGTATGAGGGCCAGCCCGATCCGCAGGCGATCTACTCCACGAATGAAAACGTGCTTCGCATGTTCGGCAAAGACCATCATGCCGCCGCGAAGATCAAACCCGATCTTTTCCTGATCGACCCGGACGGCGCAACGCTCGCCACGATGGACGAATGGGCAACCGATTGGTGCGACCTGGCGGGCCGCTCACAAGGCGTCAGATAGGATGTCGGGGCGGCAGGTAACGCCGTTGCCCTGCCCTTTTTTCCTGCCTCATTTTCCTGAAAATATCCACGGGGGAGCTGCGCAAGCAGCGGGGGCCGTGGCCCCTGCCATGATCCTCGATCATGGCACCGCGCTCTAGGCTACAGCCGGCAGACCGGCTTTCGCCCCGCACCCTTCGATCCTGGCCTTCCTGATCCAATAGCCCGCGCCCTGTCTCTGCGAGCCAGGTCGCGGGCTTTGTCTCATGGTCGCCCTGGACCTTGTGAGCGGCCCTTGCGGGTGACGATCGCATGGGGCGGTCGGATCTTCGATCCTGTTTTTTCTGGGCTTGGGGTTCGGGCAAGCCGAACGCCGCTGCGCCGCAAGGGGGCCGTTTCGTCGGCCCCCTTCGGACTACCGAAATAGACAAGCCCGTGTCCTCGCCCTGCGGGCTGCGGGCCGCGCCAGCTTGTCGATTTAGGCAGTCTCGACCCCCTCAGTTCGCCACATGGCAAGGTTTCAGGAGACGGGCGCTTCGCGACCGACCCCTAAAACCCCGCCCGATTATCGGCACCAAGCCGGACAGGGCAGCACCACAAAGGAACGAGAAAAATGACAACGTATCGCTTAGGATCATCCCCCGCCGTTCACACACCTGGCCTGATCGCATGGGCAATCAACGGCTACGCTTTCGAGGCCGACCGCGACCAGATGCGCAAGGTTATCGGCGCGACGTTTTCCACGGTTCCGGCACAGGCCATCGACCAGCTTCTATCCAAGGCCGTGCCTTACACGGTCGAGGACGAAACCGTAGTTTTCGATGCGGAGGGCTGAAATGTTCCCGGTATCCCGACTCTACTATGAGCAGCTTTGCGCGATCTATGGCGATGCGCTGGCAAGCATCTATTGGCACCCGGCCCCGGCGGGCTGGTTGTGACCTTCATTCAGACAAGGAGCATGGCAATGACCAAAAGCAATTTCTGGGTGTGCGGATGCGCCACCGCGAACGGCGAACACATCAACGAGGATCACAGCCGCGCGTGTCGCTACTGCGATGCCCGCAAGCAGGATTGCAGCGAAATCGTTGTGCCGTCCGGGCTGGGCGGAGTTTTCACCGTTTCGATTCTTGAGGTCGAGGACGACCGCGCCCGCGTGACAACCACCGGCAACAGCGGAGACTTTGACGACATGCCGCCGTTCTGGGTCAGCACATCGAAGATAGAGCGGCGAACCAGATCGAAGGGAGCGGCCCAATGATCGCCGCCAGCGCAAACGACCACCCGCAACAGATCACATCACCCACCTATGAGGACACCAACATGAGAGAGGAAATCACCGCCACCGCGCAGATGATCGAGGATTGCAACGCAGCGGCCAGCCTTGCAGAGCGGCAGACCGCGCGTCTGGAAGCGGCGCTTGCGACTATGGCCTATCCCGACGACGAGGACGACGCCGCCGCCTTGCTGCAAAATGCCCTTTGCGATCTTCGCCACTTTGCCGATCAAAAAGGGCTGGCCTTCGGCACCGCCGATCACAGGGCTTACCAGATTTACTTGCTGGAGAAGCGAGCATGAAACCCACCGTAAAACTGATCGAGGGGCGGCACATCACCGCCCACGACAAGCGCAACATTCTCGATTGCATCGACTATCTTGCGACCCTGCCCCCCTGCCCCGAGCCGCCTTGGCTGGGGCGCGGCCAATCCCCGAAACGCTACGCCATCGAGGCCGATCCGATCACGCCGAGCAGATACACCGTGAAGATTCGGGAGAGTTACCGCAGCGACTATGGACAAAAGCGGGAGCAGATCGCCCGCGTTGTCGTGGAAATCAAAGGCCGCGACACCCAAACGCCGGAGCCTGATCTATTTTCCTAGAGCCGCCGCCAAGTCCACGAAGCCCAGCCGTCGAGGTTGGGCTTTTGGCTTTCCATCTGTCTTTTGGACGATACACCCCCGGATTGACCGGCGGGCCAGGGTGAAGGCACCCTGCCCCACCGGCCCGGCGCTATCGCGCCATCCGCGCGGGCTGCGCCCGCGCTCTTACCGCCTGGGGCCATCGTAAGTTTCCGAAATCAGCCGGATATGCGGACAGCCTGCCGTGAACATTGGTCCAGCGCTGTCCGTCCTTCATCACGGCATATAAGAAAAAGCTCAAATAATTCACCGCGAAGACCACAGGCAGGCCGTTCGTTACGACTTGCCGCAGGAATCGGCTCAGGGCCATTCGATTGTCCAGAAGCATGCCGGCGAAGCCGGGCGAGAGTAGAATGTAGAGCAGCAGTAGCGGCAGGAGACTGAGGCAACTGACGATCAGCGTGTTTCTGGCGAAGCGCCAGAAAGGTATTTTGATATCGAATAAGTGGTTCATCACCGGTAAATATTGCCCGATTTCGCCGGTGAAATCGAGGGGGTGAGCGATTCGCGACTATATGTTCGCGCGCAGCATCCTTGCTACATCGTCGTCCAAAATTGCGCCCTCGTCATTGCCTGTTGTTTTGGACGCGCCGTTCCGGCCGCGCTCTACTCGCTGCGCTCCCGAAGCCCGCGGGCGCGGTCTTCGCCATCCGGTAACGATCGCTCGCGCACGATCGGGATCTTCCCGTTAGCAAATTGATATTCTGATCCGATCTGTCGCCGATCCATGCAGCACGGCGCTAGCCGCGCGGCTGTTCCACCGGCAACCGGACTGCTGACCCCTCGGGTTAGGTATTCCGGCACCATCTCTAGCTCCCCAATTACGACAAAGAGCCGCAGCGATACTCGCATCAGCATGAGCGGTCCCGCGCGACCCATGGTTGAAATGAGCGTAGAACTGCTCAATCGACGGTATTTTTGGCGATGGCTATTCTCTTTGTGCCGCGCCGCGGCAAATATGGGGTGTTTAAAAGGGTGCCTTCGTCAGCTGTCTCTGTGTTCGTAATGGTTTCAGACATTTTGTGATGGCGCGACGCCCTCCCGGTGGGGGGAATTCAGCCAAATCAGGTATCGTCATATGTGCCGATAGATGCCTGGACGTTGAGGAGCCGCGATGTGAATGAGCGCGACGACAGCTTCAAAGACAGTGTGATACGCGCCCTCGACCAGGATCGTCTCGACGATCTCGTACTCCTGCTCGCAAATCACCTTCGGAGCCACCAGCAGGTGATCAGCGTCCACGCACGATCCGCACTGCCCGTCAACATGGAGGTCTGCCAGCCCCTTCCCACCGGGCGGTTGATGCAGGAGCAGATCGACAGATTCGGGTTCCGGGGTGAGGGCTGGTATATCGTCGTCGTCGAGGATTGCACGATCGTCGCCGCCAAACCCTTTCCTTACACCGTCGATGATCCGAATTATCGCAGGCATATTCAGGACCATGTGCGTGCGTTGGACGCCTGCTATGCCGAGCTTCCGGATGTCTTCGCCGCCTATCATCTGGGCGGCCTGCTCCTTGAGTTCCAGCACCTCTTCGAGTTCCGCCCGACATGATACCGCGCATGATCATTGGCAAGGCACTCGCTCTTGTGCTGGCGGTCGTTCTCGCTTTTCCAGCAGCTACTTCGGCCGAAGAGATCGGCTGGCACGAATGCAGCCGTTACGAGCGCCGCGTCACTTGCGTCGTTGACGGCGACACGTTCTGGTACCAAGGCACTAAAATCCGCCTCCTCGACATCGACGCGCCCGAGATCGAAGGACGCTGCGCCAATGAGCGGCGTCTGGCGCAGGCGGCAACAGTCGAGCTCATCCGTCTCCTCAACACCGGCCTGGTCCGGATCGCCTATGACGGGCGGGACCGATATGATCGTCATCTTGCCCGGCTCTGGGTCCTGGAGGGCGAGGTCGGACCTGTCATGATCGCCGCGGGACTTGCAGAGCCGTTCGGGCGGCGCGGTCTGTCGCCCTGGTGCCAGTGATGCGCATGATAGGCGAGGCATAAGCGATGAGCGGGTCCTTCACTTGGGATGCGCTCGTGCGCATCGGCACCATCAAGCCTTATGAGAAAGCCCTCGTCCTGACGGTCTTTCATACTTTTGACGGCCCGCCATCTCCGCTGCGGAGTCCGGAGCGCCCGGCATGGAACACCATCGTCTGTTTCAAGGCGCCGCTGCGGGACCAGATCGTCGAACACCTGTCGCCGGGCGACCTGTGTCATTTTCATGGGTTTGTGCGCACCGGTACCTTCACCGATGATGCGGACGCAAAACGGCGCGCGGTGGATCTGGTCATCCAACGGTTCGATCTCCTGCACAAACACATCGACGGTCCCACCGACCATTGAACTGTCCACTGACAGGACCATCAAACGACCCCGACGGTGGGCGGTTTTGCAACGGATCACGGCATAGTTGCCATCCGGTGTTTGCCGGGACGTGAAGCAGACCAGAGCATCGGGTGGGTAAAACGTGGCTCGGATCCCGCCACGCAAACACATTGGCGTATGAGCTACGGCACCGCCCGAGCACCATTTTCGCAGAATAATCGTTGCCGGTTATCCCGGAGGTCTCCGGCGTCAGCGCGATCGGGCATCGGGCTGCCAACCGATACGGCGCTGATCGCCACGGGCCTTTACGTTGGGGGCCAAAACCGTTGTGCGGTCCGCGATGGGGGCAGGGGCCGGTGTCTTCATCGTCGTTCCTGCGGGGTCGAGGTGCAAGTTGCTCAGGGGGATTTCCTCACTTGAACCGGCTGTCAGGGACCAGTTCCTGAGTGACCGCCACTGGGCATGGGCGCTCCAAAACGCAATGTCGAAAAGCCCGACCGAGTTCTCGCCCTCCGGCGCTTCGCTTGTCCGGCTGCGAGCCGCACCACTCGGGTTTTCTCGGTGCGTTTTCTCGGCTTCACCCATGCTGGTCCAGTGTCATCAGGAAATGGTTTCTGACAACTTAAAGAGGAAAATACCATGAGCAACAAACTCGCATCTCTCATCCGGAACGACAAAGACATCTTCACCGGCACACTCGCCACCATGGCCGTTCGCTCCAAGATCACGATCGTCCCCAACGCAAAGGCCCACAGCGATCAGCCAGACTACCGCGTCTTCGCCAATGGCACCTATGAGATCGGTGCCGCCTGGAAGAAGACCTCCGAGACCACCGGCAACGACTACCTGTCGGTAAAAATGGCCGCCCCCGAGCTGGGCGCCATGGCGATCTACGCCAACGTGATCGCGCTCGACGAGATCGGTGATGACGGTGTCACCCACCTGATGCTCTGGTCCGCCCGCGAACCTCAGGCGGCCAACAACCAGATGGTCGCCTGACCCCGAGATCGGCCTCGGTGGATCCTCCCACCGCCGGGGCCGATTGATTATCCCACCCCATCGCGATGTGGTATCGGGATCGGGATGACACAGATCGCCCCTTCCGCTAAAGCGTTTCAGGTGTAAGTTGCGACACAACCTGAATTCGAAACGCTTTAGGGTCCGACAAGATTCTAAAGTGCCTGACCTGCGAAAAGCGGCATGTAGGCGAGGGCAAGGCACTTTGCATTCGATCTGAGGCACGGATCAGATGCAAAGCGCTCACAGCATTGAATGGCGTGTGCCTTTTTCGCTTTCCCTGACTCAGGAAAGACGCAAAGGGCATTGGGGATGGGAACATGCGGAATAGACGAGTGTATCTTGACTGACGAAAAGACATTATTTGACGCGAGGCCCGTCACGTTCTTCGAGGGGCCACCGGACGCGGACGCGCTGGGGCCGGGCGAACTCGGCGTGAACATTGACCTCTTCCGACAAGTCAAGAGCCACTACAACAAGGCCAAAGAGAACATCGCCTGCCGGGTGCTCGCCGATATCTGTCAGGACATTCAGGACAGCGGTTATCTGGGGCGCATGGACGATAGCGCCGCGCGTTTGTCCTCAACTGTCGTGACGGTCCAGCGCTGGCGATCCCGTTTCGCAGACAACGGGTTGCTGATGCGAGAGAACCGCAACGGGCTCTATTCGGTCGATCCGAAAGTGGCCATTCGCAAGGATGCGGAGGGGGTGGTCATCAAGCCCACTTCCGCGAAGAAAGCGATCTTCAAGTTCTGACACGGGCTGCCAGCCGAGCGGTTGTGATGGAACGTCTTGCCTCTGCGTAATCTGAGCGCAATTCAAGGCAAACTCATCGTCGCCTGATGTGATCCTCTGACTCGACCGAACGCGCTGGCTCCCGCTCGCCAAACCGCATCTCCTCCTGCGCGGTGATGTCCTCCTGGCGGGCGAGTTCTGACGCGTCATGGAAGATTTCCCGCAGCTGCGTCGTCCATGTCGCGGGCCGTTCGGCCGCGCGCATGTCCGTCGATTTCGAATAGGGGACCAGCACGCGGTAGATATGCTTGCCGATCCCGCTCACGAGCACGTAGACGCCCTTCCTGTGCAGCAGCGGGCCAAGCTCGGTCTGGAAATCCGTGCGGTGCACGACCGGCTCGCGCTTCTCTTCACGTATCCATTTGAGCCGTCCGCCGCCGTCCGTGTCACGCCGATGGGTGATCATGATCGTATTGCCGAACTGCTCTTCTAGCCGTCGTGCGGTCTGGCCGACATTGATCTTGGCGATCACTTTCGTCCCGATCAGTGACTCGATCTGGTCGGCCGCCTGTTGGGAATACTTGGCGACCAGCTGCTCGACGCCCTGGATGCCGAGCACGACGGCCAGCCCCTTCGAGCGTCCCGTCTCCAGCATCGCCTCGAACCGATGCACTTTAGGCAGTTGCGCGAATTCGTCCACGAAGAGCCAGACCCGCCGCTCCTCACTATCGCCGAAAGAGATGTCCGAGACGTTCGATGACATCACCGTCAGAAACGCCGATATCCATCCTTCGGACTGATCCTGAAACCGCCCGGAGCGCTGCAGGACCAGCGTGCGGTCTTTCGTGTTCTCATTCAGGAGCCAGTGCCGAAGCGAGAATTTCGTTCGGCCCTCCGCGCCCTCCCGCCAGCCATAGGCGAGCATGCGCACCGCCCCCAGCCCCGCCGCCATGGTGGAGATCGTCGCGGACACCTGGCGGTAGTCCGCGTTCAGATAGATCATCGCGTCACGATGATACTGCCGCGCAAAGGTTTGCAACTGTTCGAGCGGCAGTTGGGTGGTCTCCATCAGCTCCCACCAGGTCCAGCGCTGCGGCTTGGTCTTCATCAGTGTGATGATGCAGAGTGCCAGGACGGTGCGCGACGAGTCCGAGAAAAACCGATCCTTGGTTTCCGGTATGATCCGGTTCGCCACCTCGATCGCATCCTCTTCGACGATGAGATCGTTGGCGATATCCCAGATCACCGAGCGATCGTCATGAGGCGCGAGCAGGAGCGGGTCTTGCGGCTCTTTCGCGCCCTTCGGCCTGGAGAAGGCCATGCGGGTGTAGTCGCCCTTGAAATCGAAGACGACGACCTTGTCGCCGCGCTCCATGACCGATCTGAGCAGGGGTAGAATGGTCTGGGTCTTGCCGCCGCCAATCGCGCCGAAGATCAGAAAGTGGTTCACTTCGCGCGACCGGCTGATGGTGAAATCGCCAAACCAATGCAATCCGCGCGTGTCGCGCTTGATCTCTTTGTTGGAGGCCCGTGCGAGCTGTTTTGGCCCGGCAACCGTCAACCCCGCTTTGACGATGAGGGGTCTGACCCGCAGGCCCCAGTCCCAGATCAGATATCCCAAACACCCGACCGCCATCGCCACGAATGCGGCAAATGTTGTCGTCCCCTGATAGAACTGGCGTTCCGAGGCCTGTGAGAGCGCCGTCTTGATCTGACGGCAATAGGCCTGGTCGAACGGGTTCAGACAGGCCTTCACATAGTCCCATCGGATCGGAACCGACGCACCATCCGGGGTATGATAAGCCAGCTGCATGAAGAACACCCAATAGGCGAGGCCCGCGAACAAGGCGCAAGTGACCGTGCCGATGATGAGCCAGCGATAGGGCGTGGCGTCCGGCTTGTAGATCATTGCTGCGTGCCCTCGGACTGGTCCAAACTCTCGACCTCCACATCGTCTCGGCGGGTCGCTGCGCTGCCGACATTGGCTGGCCTCGCATGATCTTTGACGAAGGCCCTGAGCGCATCTGTCCCACCTGTTTGAACGTAATAGGCCAGCACCGCTTCGATCTCTTCGACCGGCAAATGAGACGCGCCTGCGCGCACCACTGCCTCCCCGATGACGATCTTGACGCGGGTCTGCAGCTTTCGATCTGCGTGTTTGACGCGTTGCATCCGTTGTTCTCCCCTTGCGATTTGCGCCTCAAGCTGACGCAGGATTGGAAGGTCCGATCTTGCGGCGAAATCGTTCTGCGATCTGCTGAAACTCCTTGAGCAAGGCCGCGTCGGAAATCTCCAGTGTCGTCAGATTGGCTTTGGCGGCGATCTTGCCGATCTGATCCGCACGGCTTTCCAGGGCGGCAACGCGTTGCGCCTTGAGCGCTGCGATCTCCTTGTCGATATCGATCACGGATTTGGGTTTTTTGGCCATGGGTCTTGGTCTCCTAAGCGCTGAATTGCGGATGGCTGGCTCCACGGTATATCAACTCAATCCATAGCGCTATATATAACGATAGACAAAACGATATAATTACGGTAAATATTTGGAACAACGGCGCACTTATACGTCGCAAGCGACGGGCGTTGCTTGGCATCGCCGCACAAAAAGTCGGGTTTGGCGGTAGATGCATGACTGAAGCGGGTGCGAGCGATCCGCGACGAACCTATGCGCGCCGGAAAGGAGACGGGACGTGGCGATCTACCATCTTTCTGCGCAGATCGTCGGCAAGGGGGGCGGACGGTCTGCTGTTGCCGCGGCCGCCTATCGGCATTGCGCCAGGATGGAACGCGATGAGACCGCCGAAGAGATCGACTATTCCCGCAAATCCGGCAATGCGCATTCGGAATTCGCACTGCCAGAGAACGCGCCAGCGTGGTTGGTGGAATTTGCGGACCAGTATTCGCCGCCAGAGACAAGTGCGTTTTTCTGGAACGCTGTTGAAGCCAAAGAGGCGCGCAAAGACGGGCAGTTGATGCGCGAGATCGTCCTGGCGCTGCCGGTCGAGCTGAGTACGGAACAGAGCATCGAGTTGGTGCGGGACTTCGTCGCGCGCGAGTTGTCGGCGCATGGCATCGCCGCGGACTGGGCCTATCATGACATCGAGGACAATCCGCATGTGCACCTGATGACGGCGCTGCGACCGGTGACGGATGCGGGGTTTGGGGCCAAGCGCGTGCCGGTCCTCGGCGATGATGGCGTGCCGCTCAGGGGCAAGGATGGCAAAATCCGATATGAACAGTTCGCCGGCGGGCTGGAGCGGTTGCGGGAGATGCGCATGGCCTGGGCCGAGACCCAGAACCACCATCTCGCGAAACACGGGTTTGACATCCGCGTCGATCATCGCTCGTTCGAAGCGCTCGGCATTGATGCGGTGCCGAGTAAGCATCGCGGGACAGCGTCCGACAATATGGATGCGCGTGGTGACGTGTCGGAACTGGCGGAGAAGGCGAAGCTCGCGGCGCGGGAAAACTATCTGCGCTACGCAGAGGACCCGACGCTGATCCTCACAAAGATCACCACGCAGAAGGCGGTGTTCACCCGCCATGACATCGCGCGCGAGATCCACAGGACGGAGTGCTCCACAGCCGAGTTCCAGTCGCTGTTTTATCATGTTGGGGCGCATGAGGAACTGGTGGCCGTCGCGGCCCCCGCCTTCGATCCGTTCACAGGGGACGCCACAAGCGAGGCGCTATTCTCGACGCGCACGATGGTTGAACTTGAACATCGGATGGTCCAGAATGTCGACGGCTTGGCACGCAGAATGGCTGCTCCAATTGCCGACGCTGATCTCGACACAGCCTACAAGGTGTTCGAGATGAAGCGCGGGTTCGACCTTACCGATCAGCAAAGAATGGTTGTGCGGCACCTGACTGGCGAGACAGGGGCGGCGGCCCTTGTCGGCTATGCCGGTGCGGGCAAGTCGACCGCGACCGAGGCGACACGCATCGCCTTCGAGCACCAGGGCTATACGGTCGTTGGTGGCGCATTGGCCGGAATCGCTTCCGACAATCTGCGCTCGGAGGCGGGCATCGAGAGCCGGACCCTGGCCTCATGGGAGTATCAATGGGCGAAGGGCGATCTGCTGCCGACTGAGAAGACCGTGTTCGTGATGGACGAGGCCGGCATGGTGTCGTCGCGCCAGATGGAGAGCATCACGCGCACATTGAACGAGGCAGGTGCGCGGATGATTGTGCTCGGCGATGCGCGGCAGTTGCAACCCATTCAGGCCGGTGCCGCCTTTCGCGCCTTTGTCGATGTGACCGGATACTGCGAACTCGACAGCGTCGTGCGCCAGCATGAGCCGTGGATGCGCGACGCGGCGATCGCGTTCGGATCGGGCAGGACGCAGGAGGGCGTCGCAGCCTATCTGGACCGTGACAGGCTCGACTGGGCCGAGAGCCGGGAAGAGGCGCGCGCGAGTCTGATTCGGGACTGGTTGCCGTACCATCAGGCTTCGGCCGGCGTCACCGTCATGGCGCATCGAAACAAGGATGTGATCGCCCTCAATGTTGACGCACGCGAAGCCTTGAAGGGGAGAGATGCGCTTGGGGAGGACCACATCTTCGCCTCGGAGCGTGGCGAAAAACCGTTTGCAGTCGGCGATCAGATCCTGTTCCTCAAAAACGAACGCAGCCTCGGTGTCTTCAACGGCTCGACGGGTCAGGTGGTCGAGGCCGACAGAAATCGGCTGACCGTTCTGGTCGAAGGCCATGCCGACCCGATCATCCTGCGGGCCAACGAGTACAACCAGATCGACTACGGCTATGCGCGCACGATCCACAAGGAGCAGGGCAACACGGTTGATCGCGCCTTCGTCTATCTGTCACCGAGCATGGACGCGCAGTTGTCCTATGTGGCGCTGACCCGGCATCGCGATGACGTCACGCTCTATGCGGCGCGAGAGGATTTCCGCAGCCAGGGTGAGCTGGTCGAGCTGATGATCCGCGACCGTTTGCAGGATTCCACCGCGCTCTATCGCGACCGGCTCGACTATCGCGAAGTCGTGCGTGGGTTTGCCGAACGGCGCGGGTTCCCGACCACGCGGATCATTGCAGAGTTCGTCAAATCCAATCTTCACTATCTGCGCGAGCGACTCGACAGGCTGGCGGCACGGTTTGATCGTCTGCGTCACCCGGCACCGGAGCGCGAACAGGTCCGATTGTCGGATCGGGATGGGGGCCGTAAGGAGGTGGTGCGGCGCGTGCTTCCGGCGTCCCGGCCGCCCAAAATGTCCGTGCATCTGCAGCACTCCGTCAACCGCCTGTCTCACAATCTCGCCTCGGAAACCATTCGCGGTCGACAGGCGCGGGCGTTCGAGCGCTCTGCGCATTATGAGCTCAACCTCGCGCTGTCGGCAGAAGAGTTGCGGTCATTCAACGCCGATCTTCGGTCGGTCTTTCCAAAGAATGCGATCCTTACCCACGGCTTTCATCAGCCGAATGAGAACGCACCGGTTCTGGATGGATTGTCGGACGGTTGGACGCAGTTCGCGCGGGATAACTGGCCCGAGGTGTTCGCCGCGCAATGGGCAGAAACACGCGCCGAGTTGCAGCCGTTGACGGAGCGCAGCAGGCCCTGGGATGTCGGACGGGCAGCGGCATTCACAGAAGGGCCGGATCGCACGCCGAAGAGAGTTCAAGAAAATGATCCGGCATCAAACCGAGTGAGGTCTACCATGCAGACAGCAAAACCTCTGATCGATGCCGTTCCCGATTTGCCGCCATTGGAGGACCGAGAGATACGCACCCACGCCGCGAAGGACATTTCCGCTCGGCCGACCCTGGCGACGGCGAAAGACATCGCCGGACGGATCTATATCGAACCCGACCACGCCATTGAGCGGATGATGGCGCAGTACGGTGAGCGCGGGGACGCCAGAGCGTTGATCTCAGAAGTCGAACGGTCGCCGTCAAATTTTGGCGACCTACGCGGCACGACTCGTCTCGGGATCGCCAACGGGGACCGTCGCTCAGCACTCGAGCAGGTGCCGATGATGGCCCGGCAGATGGATGCTCATTTGGCAGTGCTGGACAGGATCAAGGAGCGGCGCAAAGAGCAGCATGAAGCACAGCGTATTGCCATGCGGAAACCGCTGCCAGACCTGTCGCGGGAGACCGGAGTGTTTCTCGATCAAATGGCTCAGGTGCACAGGATGCCGTCAGGCGCCGAGAAGGAAGACCGGACGCGCCTGCTGCTGACGGATAAGGCGTCGGTTCAGGAGGTCGTGCGGTTCCGACGGGCCCTTACCGAACGCTACGGCGAAGGCAGTGACGCGATCCGGAACGGCATCGCGCAGGACCCGGCGCTGACGGCACGGTCTGCCGCGGAGCGAGAACTTGTTCAGACCCGCGTCAATGTGGTCGCGCAGGCCATCCCGGTTCTCGGTCAGATGCGCGCACAAATCCGCCAGCTGGATCGCGCGCCAGAGCTTGGTAAGGACAATTCGCGAGGCATTGAGCGTTAGGAGGGCTGTCTGCCGCGAGGGTTCAGACCCAGCTGATGGGTTTGAGGCCGGTCTCGTCGACGACCTGATGTATCCGCCGCAACAGCTGGGAACAAAGCGGGTCAGCGTTGCCGCGCACGTTCGTGGATGCGAGCAGGCCGCGGTGATGGGCGACGGCGCGACAGATCCCCTCTTGGGTCATCTGGTCGTGGCCGGACAGTAGCCCGATGAGGGGTGAGAGCCGGTTGTGGAGCGCTTGCGCATCAAGAAACCGGCCAGTCCGTGAAGCTTGGTAGAGGGCGGCCACCTCATGCGGTGCCATTAGCGCGAAGGGCGACAACACGCCATCAGCGCCTGTGTTGAGATTGTGGAACAACGTGCCCGTGGAGGCCGGCAGGCAGGCAAGCGGTCGGCTGATGGATTTCAGGGCGTAATAATCTTGATCATATTGCATGACGTCGTCGTCCGCACCCATGGTGAAGCCGAGGACGTTGCCGCAATGCCGGGCGAGATGGGCGATTTCTTCGATGGCGGCAGAGCCGCGGCGTTCCCCGCAGTCGAAGGCGATGATGACGGGAAGGGGCAGTCGATCCACAAGATCGACCAGTGTCTCAATCCGCTCATCGACCGAATGCCCTTCATGTCCCTTCTGCCAATCTACCAGGCTTCCGATCACCGCGTCGGCACCCGCGGCCTGACAAGACGCGGTCTCATCAAGGGCGGCGTCCGAGAGCGTGCCGACATGTGAGAGGAGTAGCTGGCCAGGATCCAGCCCCGTACGTGTCATGCGAATGGCGTCGGTGCGCTCGGAGGCAGATAAGGTTTCGCGTCTATGAAACGCCGTGTTCACTGCGATCCCGACGATGCCGTCGATCCGGGCAAAACGGCGAGCTTGGTCGGCGACGGCATGCGCCAAAATCGTCCCATCGTCGTCAAACGGCGTGAGTGTCGGCACGATAATGCCCCGCGACAGACCTGAAACCACCTCTTCAAGAGTTGACTGAGTGAGCTTTGTCATTGAACAGGCCTCCTCACATGGTCGGACGTCCCGGCAGCGATTTAAGTTTTTGACTGCTGACCTAAGCCACTGTAGCCTTCCTGGCCTTGCGAAACGGCATTTTGTGGGTCCCTTGGCGCAAGAAGGACGTGTGGGTCCACGCCGAGGACCAGCGCGATCTTCTCCAATATGTCGAGGGAAACTGAGTATTTTCCGTTTTCGACCTTGCCCATGTAGCCACGGTTGACCCGCGCGCGCAGAGCCAGATCTTCCTGGCTGATGCCAAGAGACCGTCTCAAGTCCTGAATGTTTTGCCCGACGCGGTCACGTAAGTCCATGGCCGACAAACGGCCATAATGGTTAGTATCTAACCACGCGATATACTAACCATTCGACGTTGATCACAATTTTTGGAAAATCGCTTTGCAGGCTTGCCAAGCCTCACAGATTAGCACTGACGGCTTGTATCGCAGACCGGAACGATTCCAATCGTTGCTATCATTCGTGTTTCGAAAAGTTAGAACGCTGTGTAGTTCAGACAAGCCTTCTAAGTTGCCGTTGCTTTCATCGTACTCGCACAACACTTCGGCGTGTCTGGGCGGCATGAATCTGAGGAATTGTGACGAAAGATTCCGAAAAAAAGCCGCATCTGTGCTACAAGGCGGTGCCGCTCTGGGGCTTATCAGCCGAGCGCTCTGGCTCAAATTCTCGGAACATTGTCAGACCGCTATGATAGTTAGAGATGATGTTCCAAAGAGATGGCTCGGTTCGTTTGAATGGTTTCGAGCTATTTCCTAAGTGGATTTCCCGCCCGGTTATGCCGCGACCGCGATTGATTGCGGCTTGATCTGGTATGCATGATCGGGCGTCTGGCAACGCGCCCAAGATAACATAGTCTATGCCGATTTAGCAGGCAATGGCATCTGCCGTCTATTGCGCGGTCAGGGCCATCACCACGATCGCGGCAATTGGTTAAGTATCACACCCCTTGCCGCCACCGGTACTACCAACAAAAAGCCGCTGCCGAGGATCGAGGCAAGAGGCGCGCTCATTGTCGGAACGATGTTCCGCGCCCGCCGTATACGGGCGGGGCTTTGTGAAAGTGGCTTCATTGGTCTGGCCTGTCTATCCATGGACGGGCCAACAGTGCATTCCGCAGCAGGTAAGGCGGTCAATTTGTGATTTTCCCGTCGCGGGAAAATAAAAATGCGCTACAGTAACGCAATGTCCCAAGGTGCGTCCTGATATCCACCAATGCAAAGTTTGGCTGGCCCCAGTCCGCGTGTCGATCCGGGGTATCGTCAAGACGCCATGAAAGGCCAGAGTAAGGAATGAGCGCACTTGCCCAATATGCGGTCTTGTTCGGCCTGACGCTTGGCTCGGTCGGCTTCGTCCTGTGCCTATATGCCCTTGTCCGTGCAATCGGTCGAACACGCGATGAGCCGGGCAAGGATGTACCTGCCACCGCCGGATCGCTGTCGCGCGATCCGGTCTGGGTGCGGTATCACGCCAAATACTACGGCTATGCCTTGTTGTTTCTGGCTTTCGATATGGAAATGGCCTTCATGTATCCTTGGGCTGTTGTCTACCGCGAGGAAGGGCTGGTGGCACTTCTGGATATGGGCGTGTTCCTCGCCATTCTGTTCCTCGGCCTGCTTTACGGCTGGAGCCAGGGCGCCTTGAGGCGACAGGAATGATCGGGGCGCGTCAGGGGCCGATGAGCGTTCTGCAACGGCTCGTTGCGGCAGCCATGTCGCGCGACATTCGCGGCTTTGTGGTGCCGGGGGCGGATGTGGCACGGGCGGCTGGGATTGACCTTGGCGGCGCCGGGCTGCATCTGAGCGCGACGCCGCGCCATGCCAATGTCCTTGTCGTCATCGCCGCCCTACCCGCCGATCTGGTTGATTCCGCCAGCATTGCTTATGGCCAGATGCCGCGCCCACGGGCCATTCTGGCTTTGGGTGCCGGTGATTTGGCACCGCTGCCTGATGCCGACGCGACCGGGCCGTTGACGCAAGCTGGTCTGGTCGCGGCAATGGCCGATCTACGCCGGATCATTGCGATGGGGTCGTTCCAGTCCGAAGTGGGCGATTTCGACGCCCCGGCGCTGCAGACCCGCACCCAATACACTTGCCCGATGCATCCCGAAGTGGTGGCGGACGAACCCGGCTCCTGCCCCAAATGCGGCATGTTTCTGGTGCCCGCCGAAGACGCAGAGGAACATTCCGGGCACGACCATGAAGCCCACGGCAAAGGGCACGAGAGCAAGGGTGACGACCAGGACGGTCATGGCGCACATGGAAATGGTGAGACTATAGAAGGTGTCGAGGCGCATTTCATGTCGATGGCGGATCTCACCCGTGACATGCCGGCCAGCAGCGACGGCCTGAAGATGGAGTGGATCGACGTCCCCTTCGGGCCGTTCTTCCCTGGGCTGCCCGGTGGGTTGCGGCTGGACCTGACACTGGACGGCGACGCAGTCGTGAGCAGCCGCGCCGACAGCGCAGTGGGTCCGCGCGAACTCCTCCACGACGACGCGACCCTACCCGACGCCTTTGCCGACCACCTCGCCGCGTTATCTCTCCTCAGTCCGGTGAGCTATCGTCTGCTGGCTTGTCTGGCGCTGGAGCGGGCAGCCGGGCAAAGCGTGGCATCCGACGTCGCCCGCGCCCGCATTGCCGCAGTCGAGCGCGAGAGACTGGCCAGTCACCTCGGCTGGCTGGCCGGGTTCGGAGCACAGTCGGGCTTTGCTTGGCTTGAGAACCACGCGACGGCATTGCAACTGAAACTGCGTGACGCGACGGTCATCGAAATGGCTGCACTGACCACAAAGATCACCGCATTTCTGACACGGGTTCAACGCACCCCGTTGCTGAATTCCAGGTTGAAGGGGATTGGCCGATTGGTGGGCGGCGATGCCCTGCCCGGCCTGGTCGCGCGCGCGAGCGGCATCGCCCGCGACGCACGCGCAGATGATCAGATTTATGCCCAACTCGGCTTTGCCGTTTTGACGGCGAAGAGTGGTGATGCGCTTGCACGGCTGGCGTTACGTTGCGGCGAAATTTCCCAGAGTCTTGAGTTAATTTCGCGTGCGGGCGCAATTTCGCTACCAGAATCGCAAGTCATCGGCACGGAATCAGGTACCGGCGAAGCCGTGGTCGAAACACCGCGCGGCGCAGCCCGACTAAGCCTGACATTGCACCAAGGCAAAGTTACGGCTGCCGATATGAGTACGCCGACGGCGGCGCATATCGCCTTGATCGCGACCGTTGCGGACGGGCGGGAGTTGGGCGATGCGCTTACCGGTATCGGATCGCTGGACATCAGCCCTTGGGAGGTGATGGCTTGACGGTATTAACTGTGTTATTGTCGCTCGCGGCTGGCGCCTATCTGATCGCCGTGCTGGAAGGCTGGGCGGTACATGGACGGTTGCAACCCGCGCGCCCGGTGATCTCGGCGCTGGCGCTTCTTGGGCGTGAATCGCTGCTGGCGCGCAAGCCTGACCGGCTGTTTTTTGAAGTTGGGCCGGTGCTCTTGCTGGTGGCCGGGCTTTTGGCGGTGGCGGTCATTCCGCTGGCACCGGGGCTCATTGTCACAGATCTGGCGACCGGGGCGCTGTTTTTGAACGCGGCTCTGGCCTACGTGCTGGTCGCGCTGATCATGGCCGGATGGGGTCCGAACGGCGCTTACGGTATGATTGGCGGTTGGCGGTTTCTGGGGCAGTTCGTGGCCTATGCGATGCTTGTCGTGATGCCGATCACGGCCGTTGCGCTGCGCGCGGAATCGCTCTCAACCGTGGATATCGTCATGTCACAATCCGCACTCTGGAACATCGCCTATCAGCCACTGGGATTCGCGTTGTTCATCGCCGCCGCGATGGGGCTGTGCTGGTTGCCACCGCTGGACCTGCCCACTGCGCCGGGCGATCTGGCTGGCGGAATCGAGGCCGAATACACTGGCGTACGTCTTGCCGTTCTGCGTCTGGCGCGCATGGTCGTCATCCTGGCGCTGGCGGGTGCGACAGTGACCTTCTACCTCGGCGGCTGGCTTGGCCCATGGTTGCCCGCTTGGGCGTGGAGCGGGATCAAGATCCTGATCGTCGCTGGCCTGATGGTCAGCACCGGGCGGCTGGTGCCGCGGGTCCGCGAAGCGCGTTATCTGGAACTGAGTTGGAAGCTCGGTATCCCTTTGGCCCTGATAAATATCTTCGTTGTTGGCGTCATTGCTTTGGTGGTTGAGATATGATCGTACCGATGATCTTTCTTGTATTCTTCGGTGGCGCTGCGGTTTGGTTCGGCGTCGTCGTGTTCCGCACCCATTCGATGGTGCGCTCGGCACTGGCGCTTTTGTTCTCGCAGACCGCCGTGGGTCTGATGTTTCTGGTCATGCAGGCCGAGTTTCTGGGCGTCCTGCAAATAATGATGATGGCCACCGAGATGAGCGTTATGGCGATCTTCATGGTGATGTTCATGATGGACCCGGGCGGCTTGGGTGCGATGGATATGACGCATCAAAAGCGTTTGTCGCTCTGGGCAGGGGGCATTGGCCTTGGTGCGGCGCTGGCGGTTATCTGGTTGGCAGATTGGGGCCCGGCAGGGACCGACATCCCGGGTGCGGCACAGCAGACCGAAGATCTGGGGCGCGAGTTGCTGGGCCGGTCGATGCTTATCTTCCAATCCGCCGGTCTGACGATCCTGACGGCGATGGTGGCGGCAACGATGGTCGCAATTGCTCCGGCGAAGGAACAGCCGAAATGATTTTTGAGTTGATGATTGCCCTGACCGTGGGCGCCGCGATGTTCGGCACCGGTCTTTACGGCGTACTGAGCCAGACCAATCTGGTGATGATCATCATGGGAGTGGAGCTGATTCTTGCGGCCGCACTGGTCAACTTGGTGGCTTTCTGGCGCTATCTGCACCCCGAGGAACCGGCGGCGCAGATGTTCGTGCTGATCATCATGGCGGTGATGGCGGTCGAGATGACGGTGGGCTTTGGCATCGCCATCGCTCGGTTCCGCTCACGCGGGTCGGTCGAGATGGAAGAAGCGCGCGAGTTGAAGGGATGAGTTTTCTGGCTCTCACGCTGTTGGCGCCGCTGCTGTCAGGCCTGACGATCCTCGCGCTACGCCGCGCGCCCGAAGCGCTGGCGCTGGCCGGTACCGTTCTGGGCCTGATCGGCGCTGTGGGGCTATTCATCGCGGCGTCCGACGGCACAGTGGAGGCAGTCTTGCCGGGCCTGCCCGACATGCCATTGCGGCTGGTGGCGACGCCATTAACGGCAGTGCTGGCGCTGGTCGTGGCCACAGTCGCAGTCTTCGTTTTAACCTATGCAACAGGTTACATGGCGGGAGACCCTGAAAAAGCGCGCTTTTTCGGCACAATGCTGCTGTTTGTGACCGCGATGCAGGGGCTGGTGCTGGCGGGTGACTGGATCATGCTGCTTGCCGCTTGGGAAATGATCGGCTTCGCCAGCTACTTGCTGATCGGCTTTTGGCATGGTCGCGCGGGCGTGGCCAGTGCCGCAACCCGGGCTTTCCTTTATACTCGCAGCGCCGATTTGGGACTTTACCTTGGCGCCTTCCTGCTCATCGGCGTGGCAGGAACGTCAGAGATTTCCGCGACGCTCGCGACCACAGGCGCGCCTGCGCTGATCGCCGGGTTGTTAATGCTGGTCGCAGCAATGGGTAAATCGGCGCAAGTACCATTACAGGACTGGCTACAACGCGCGATGGCCGGGCCGACGCCAGTGTCAGCGCTTTTGCACTCGGCCACTTTGGTAGCCGCGGGGGCGATCCTGTTGATCCGCACGGCGCCCATGATGCCCGGCGGTGCGCTGCTGGCCATCGGTATCGTTGGTGGCCTCACTGCGGTCATCACCGGACTGATTGCGCTGGCGGAGCGTGATCTGAAACGGCTGCTGGCGGCATCCACCGCAAGCCAGTACGGGCTGATGCTAGTGGCCATCGGTGCTGGCGTGCCGATTGCGGCACTGCTGCACCTGATTGCCCATGCAGCAATCAAGAGCTCCCTTTTTCTGGGCGCAGGTGTGTTTCAGCACGACCGCGAGGGCACCGGGCTGGATACGCTGGCGGGTGCCGGTCGAGCGCGTCCCGGCATCTTTACGGGCTTCGCCATCGCCGCGCTGGCGCTGGCGGGCATCCCGCCGCTGGCGGCTTTCTTTTCCAAGGATGCAATCATCGCTGCGGCACTTGCAAGCACCGCCGCACCGTGGCTTTTGCCGCTGGCATTGGCCGGTTCGGTGCTGACCGGGACTTATATGGGCCGGGCGCTGAATGTGCTCTGGACCGGCGAGGCTGGTCCCGCACGTACTCCGGTGCCGTTCATGGCCATCGGCATGGGCGTTCTGGTGGCGTTGGCCGCCGGGCTTGGTTTCAGCTTCGGTGCGCTTGAACATGTGCTGGGGGCCCAGATCGAAAAGCCCGGCTGGATCGTGCCGGCAATGGGGCTGGCCGTGGCCCTTGGCGGGCTGGCGCTTGGCTGGTTTATGGCGCCTGCGCGGCTGCTCGGTCCGCTACTAGCACCTGCGCAAAACGGCTTCACTGTCGCGGGAGGAATGGACGGATTGATCCTGCGACCCTCCCTGTCGATCGCCGCCGCCTGCGAGGCGTTCGAGCAGCGGCTGCTGGCCGCGCAGGTCGGGCTGATCCGCAATCTGGGCCTTGGCACCGCGCGCCTTGCGGACCGGGGCGACGATACGCTGTTCGCGTTCTCGATCTGGATCGGACAGCAGTCGCTGCGTCTTGGCCAAGACACAAGGTCCATAGACACAAACTTTATCGACGCTGCGATCTTCGGTCTGGTACGGCGTATCGTCGAAGCCGGTGCCCGCGCCCGCCACCTGCAAAGCGGATTGATCCATCGCGAATTGGCGCTGACAGTGATCGGCATTGGGCTGATCGTCATCGTGCTGCTGACCGCACCGCATTATTTCTGAGGAGCCACCCCAATGCCGCTACTGACCATTGCCACCTTCCTGCCGATTTTGGGCGGGCTGGCGTTGATAGCGTTGCCAGTCCGATCGGCCCGGGTGGCTCACGGTCTTTCGATCACGGTGACGGGGCTGGTCTTTTTGATCACGCTTGCAATCTGGTCGCGCGGAATCGTGCCGGGCGGCTTCGCGCAGGTAGAGGAAATCGCCTGGATCCCGGCCATCGGGGCCGCCTACCGCCTGGGGCTGGATGGGCTCAGCCTGCCGCTGGTGCTGCTCACGTCTCTGCTGTTCCTGCTGTCGGCAATCTATTCGGCGCGGATCAGCGAACGTGTGCCAAGCTACGTCGTACTGATGCTGATGCTGGAAACCGCCTCGCTCGGCAGCTTCATGGCCCTCGACGGGCTGCTCTTCTACGTCTTCTTCGAGGTTTCGCTGGTTGGAATGTATTTCATGATCGCGGGATGGGGCTATGAAGACCGGCAGCGCGCGGCGCTGATGTTCTTTCTCTACACGCTGCTCGGCTCACTGCCGCTGTTGCTCGCGATCATCGGACTGTATCTGAGCAGCGGCACGTTCGACATGCGGGCCTGGATCGACGCCCCTCCGCTTGCCGGTTTGGGCGCGATGCTGGCGTTGATTGCGATGCTGTTTACCTTCGCGGTCAAGATCCCGGCCTTTCCGGTACACACCTGGCTGCCTGCCGCACATGTCCAGGCGCCTACGGCGGGTAGCGTAATCCTGGCCGGGGTGATGCTGAAATTCGGGACCTATGGTCTCGTGCGGTTTGCGCTGCAAATGACGCCCGAAACGTTCACGCGGGCGGGTGTTGTGATCCTTGCCTTCGGGGTGTTCAGCGCGCTCTACGGTGCGTTTGCAGCGCTTGCGCAAAGCGATCTGAAGAAGATGATCGCCTATACGTCGGTGAACCACATGGGCTATGTGGTGATGGGCGTGGCTGTGGCGGCACTTGCGAGCGATCCGGCGATCCGGGTGGTTGCGCTCGATGGCGCGGCCTTGCAGATGATCAGCCACGGACTGGTCACTGGGGCGCTGTTCTTTCTTGTGGGCATGTTGCAAGACCGCGCCCACATCCGCGACATGGGTGATTTCGGCGGGTTGCTGGGCCGGGTGCCGTGGCTTGGATGGGCCTTCGTCGTGTCGGCCTTCGCCTCACTTGGCCTGCCGGGGCTGGCGCATTTCCCTGCGGAGTTTCAGATATTCCTCGCGACGCTCAACACACAGCCTTGGGCCGTGGTCGCGATTATCGCTATTGTTGTCACTGCCGGACTGTACTTGCGTGCCATCGCCGCAGTATTTTTGGGAGAGCCGAACGAGAAATGGGCCGCAATGCCCGATCTTGGCCGGCGCGAGATGCTGGTGATCGTGCCGCTGTTGTTCCTGACAGTCCTTGTTGGCGTTGCACCGTCGTGGCTGTTGAACATGATCCATACCACAATGGCGAGCCTGTCGTTCTGATGGGCCGAGATCTGCCCTTCCTGATCCCCGAGATACTGCTGTCGCTGGCGGTCGTGGCGATGCTCATTGCCGAAATGGTGCGGATGGCACGGCTGGCGCTTTGGTTCGGACTAGCCGGGCTGGCGGTGGCGACGCTCGCCACGCTGCCACTGCTGACCGCCGATACCACCGTTTTTGGCGGCACCTACCGGATCGACCTGCTCAGCGGCTGGGCCAAGCTGATATTGCTGCCCGGAACGGCAATGGCGTTGTTGCTGGCGCGGGCAGAAATCGCGGGGCAGCAGCGTGAAGGCAGCGTCTATTCGCTTCTCTGCCTTGTCACGCTAGGCGCGTTGATGCTGGCGGGCAGTGGCGACATGATGCTGCTCGTGTTGGGCGTGGTGCTGACCGGGTTGGGGTCGTTTGCGCTTGTAGCCTATCCGCGCGACGACGCCGCGACCGAGGCAGGGATGAAATACCTCGTCTTCGGCGCGGTGACCGGGTCGGTGATGATCTACGGGCTGACGTTCTGGTTCGGTGGCGCGGGATCGACGCTGTTCTCAGACCTCGGCGCACTGGAGGACAAGCCCCTGATCGCCATCGCGGGGTTGACCGCAGTGATCGTGGGCCTCGGCTACAAGGCGTCACTGGTGCCATTCCACTTTTGGGCGCCCGATGCCTATGATGGCGCTCCCGTTTCCGTGGCCGCCTATCTGTCGGTCATCACCAAAGTTGCGGCGCTTTTTGCCTTTGCGCAGGTGCTGCGCGATCTGCCGGTTGAGAGTAACTGGCCTCTGGTGATCGCAATGATCTCGGCTGTGACCATGACCTACGGCTATCTGACTGCGCTGGTGCAGACCAATCTGGTGCGGCTGATCGCCTATTCCTCGATCGCGCAAACGGGCTATTTTCTGATGGGCATTGTGGCGCTCGGGACCAGCGCATTTGCGATACCCGGGCTGATCGTTCTGGGCGCCGCCTATGTCGCGATGAACCTCGGCGCTTTTGCCATCATTCTGCTGGCCGGGCGGGGCCTTGACGATATCCGCGGGTTCGGGCGGCGACGCCCGGCGGCAGGGGTGGCGATGGTGGTGTTTCTGCTGTCATTGACAGGCATCCCGCCGCTATTCGGGTTCGTCGGTAAGGTCTACCTGTTCGGAGCGGCTATTGACGCTGGTTATCTCTGGCTTGCAGTGATCGGCATCCTCAACTCGGTGTTGGCACTCGGTGTCTATCTGCGGATCGTGGTGCCGATGTATCAGTCTGCACCGGAGGCCACGAAGAGTTTCGATAAACCGTCGCCCCGTGCGCTCACTGCAGTCATCGGCGTGACTGCGGTTTTGACGCTCTGCATGGGACTTCTGGCGGGTTTACTGCCGGGCTAAGATCCGAAATCGCGGGCACCTAGCGCCCGCTGCTGGCCAGTATTTCACCTATAGGGCACCTCTAAAAATTGCCCAGACCTTGGCGATGCATTACAAAACGGGGATGAACTGACATTGGGCGATGTAGTGTTGGCGCCGCCGGGTTTCTTTGATCTTTCCGACCGCTACGCAAATTTGGACGTGAAAAAGGACCCGCTGCTTGAGATTATCGCCATGGTGCCATGGAAGGAGTTTCGGCCTTTGCTGGAGCGGGTCTGGCGCAAGCCGGATGCAGACAGCAAGTCCCGCGCAGGGCGCAAGCTGATGGACGCGGTGCTGATGTTCAAGACGCTGGTCTTGAGCGCGCTTTACAATCTTTCCGACGACCAGATCGAGTATCAGGTCCGTGACCGGCTGTCCTTCATGAAGTTTCTGGGGCTTGGCTTTGAGGACCGAGTGCCGGATGCCAAGACGGTGTGGCTGTATCGCGAGTCGCTGGCGCAGACGGGCCAGGTGGAGGGGCTCTTCCACCAGTTTGACGGGCATCTGGCGCGGCAGGGCTATATCGCCCGGGGGCGGGCAGATACTGGATGGTGAGGCATTGTAACGCCATTGGTCCGAGAGACAATGGCGAACGATTGTGCCGGTGCCGCGCAACCACAACACGCGTGACGAAAACGCATCCATCAAGAAGAGAG